>NZ_BOQB01000202.1 GCF_018332475.1 Bacillus sanguinis
TCTTCATTTAGGGGATATGTAAATGCATTTCCTGACCATTGTATTAAAAATTCTTCGGAATCAATCCAACCTATTAATTGTTTGAAATCAGACTTTTTAAAGGACTCTAGTTTAATCATTTTTATGCTCCTTTCGTAAATTATACTTTATAACCCCAAACTTATTTCTATATAAAGAATATATTCTCCTTTATATGAAAATAAAATAAAGCCATTCAAAAGAATGGCTTTACAAAAAAACATAGCCCAATTATGCCATGTTTCTTATGTTAATAATGCTTCAATCGCTTCAATTTTACAAACTGAAATAATTACTGTAACTACCCCAGCACTATTAGCAAGCTTTACAACATCACAAGTGACTGAAGAAACAGTTCCTGCATAATTATTACTTCCTGTTGTAATACGCACTGATCTGTTTACTAACTTTCTCAGCTCATCTCTAATTCCTTGTACACAGCAACAGTCACATGCCTTATTTTGCTCTTCATGTTCTTTTTTACACTCTTCAAAAACATCCCAACAATCATCCTGTTTGCCTGAACACTGTTTACATGAACACTTTTTTCTAGAATTACTATAACGAGATCCCAAAATCTCACCCCCTAGTCATTTCTATTAATATAGTATGTCCACTAGCTTCAAAGTGTACGAGGCAAAAACATAGAAAAGAAAAAACAAACACATGTACTAAACTATCCTGTATACATAAAAACTGACCTCTAATTATTAGAGGTCAGTTCACATTATACATGCTTTAATTTTATAATTTACTAGACTGCAACCCCTGAATAAACGGAACTACCTCAGGATTCACAAGTGATGATAAATCGCCTAATTCTTTTCCTAAATAAGCGGCTTTAATAACGCGTCGCATTACTTTAGAATTACGTGTTTTCGGTAAATCTTCTACAACGTGAATATCTTTTGGACATAATGCTTTTCCAATATGAGAGTTTACTAAACTCATTAATTCTTTCTTTAACTCTCCTGTGAATGTTACATTGTCCCTTAATACAACAAAACAATGACAAACTTCACCTTTTACATCATCAGGTACACCAATCGCGGCAGCTTCTATGACATCATTATGCTTCACTAGAATAGATTCATATTCTGCGGGTCCAATACGTTTCCCAGCAATGTTTAACGTATCATCTGAGCGCCCTGTAATAATATATTGTTCACCATCATAAATCACCCAGTCACCATGAACCCATTTATTTTCAAAACGTGACCAATATGTATTCACATATCGCTCATCGTCTTCCCAGAAACTCTTCGTCATACCAACCCAAGGTTTCTCTAAACATAATTCTCCAACTTCATCACGAATTGGATTCCCTTGATCATTGAGTACAACCGCTGCCATTCCTGGTAAAGATGCATTGAAACTAATCGGTGCAATTGGTTTAATTAGAACGTTCCCGAAAATCCCACCTGAAATTTCAGTGCCACCTGAATAGTTACAAATTGGTACATTATTTTTTCCAACTGTTTCAAATAGCCACATCCAAGGGTCTGGATTCCAAGGTTCACCTGTTGATGCGAATACTTCTAAACTCTTAAGTGAATGTTTATTTACATACTCATCGCCTTTTGCCATTAATGCACGAATTAATGTTGGTGATATACCGAGATGTGTAATTTCATATTTATCAACTGTCTCCCATAAACGATCTGCCTCCGGGAAGTCTGGAACACCTTCGTACATAACCATCGTCGCTCCATTAATGAGAGAACCGAATAGTAAAAATGGCCCCATCATCCATCCCATATCAGTTACCCATAATACTCGGTCACCCTGTTTTATATTCATTCCAAACCCTGCATCAAATGCTGCTTTCAAAGGGAAACCAGCATGAGTATGTACGGTCCCTTTCGGTTTTCCAGTTGTACCTGATGTATAAATGAGCATTAACGGATCGTCACTATGCATTTCTTCAGCATGTACAAATGGCTTTTCTTTTTCTAACGTACTCCATGAGAAATCATAATCATGCGGTGTAAAATCATTTCCTGCGTGGCGCACGATAACGACTTTTTCAACAGTTGGACAATGCTCACAAGCTTTATCTACTTCATCTTTTAATGAAACAATCTTACCTCGGCGTGAAAAACCATCTGCAGTAATGATCATCTTTGATCCTGCTGCTTGCACGCGTGTCATGACTGCATCAGACGCAAATCCTGAGAATATTGGTGAAATAATTGCTCCGATTTTCATTACAGCTAGCATCGCAACAACTGTTTCTGGAATCATTGGCATATAAATTGTTACTCGGTCGCCTTTTTCAATACCCGCATGTTTCAAACCATTTGCAACGCGACTTACCCAGCTGTCAAGTTCTTCATATGTAAATGATTTTGAAGTTCCATTTTCCCCTTCATACTGAAGTGCTGGTTGTGTTCTTGTTTCATCATCTGCAAGCCAGCGTGATAAAACTGACTCTACAACGTTACATGTTCCGCCATTATACCACTGTGCAAACGGCGTACCATTTTCTAAATCTAGCACTTCTGTATAAGGTTTCATCCATTGATACCCAACTGCTTTCTCAGCTTCTCCCCAAAACCAAGCTGTTTCTTCAATAGATTTATTATAAAACGTTTCATAATCTTCATAACCCAATGACTTCATCCAACCATATAAACGTGTTTTTTCTTTATACTCTTCTGTTGGAAACCAAACTGCTTGTCTCAATGCTTTCCCCTCCTTGACTTTTTGAGCAAGAAAGCCCTAAATAGGGCTTTTAAACTGGATAAACAGGATGTTTACGATCCGTAAATACTTGATATTTACTCATATACATTTCGAATCTTCCTTTTAACTCTTCTCTTAAATTGTTTGGATGAACAATACCATCAATGACCATCTCTGATGCTAAATGGTAAATATCAATATCTTTCTTATACTCTTCGCGTTTTTCAGCAATGAAGCTATCACGCTCTTCTTCTGGTAAAGCTGCAATCTTATTTGCATATACAGCATTAACCGCTGCTTCTGGACCCATTACCGCAATAGAAGCTGTCGGTAATGCAAGACAACAATCTGGTTCAAAGGCTGGGCCTGCCATTGCATATAAACCAGCACCATATGCTTTACGAACAACGATAGAAATTTTCGGTACAGTTGCTTCACTCATTGCAGAGATCATTTTTGCACCGTGGCGAATAATACCAGCACGCTCTACTTTTGTACCAATCATAAATCCAGGTACATCTGCAAGGAATAATAATGGAATATGATATGCATCGCATAAATTAATAAACTTCGCTGCTTTATCAGCTGAATCGTGGAATAATACGCCGCCTTTCATACGCGGTTGATTTGCAATAATACCAACAGGCTTACCATCAATACGTGCTAAGCCTGTAATGAGTTCTTGAGCAAATAATTTTTTCACTTCATAGAAAGAACCTTCATCAATAACCCTATTAATGAGATCTTTCATATTGAAAGGAGCATTTTGATTTTCTGGAATGATTTGTTCTAACGTTTTTTCGAATTGTTTCGGTTCTTGAGGTGTAACCAATGGAGTCTTTTCTAAGTAGTTGTTTGGAAAATATGAAATGTATTGTCTTGCTTGTGTAATCGCATCTTCTTCTGTTTTACATAAAACATCTCCGCATCCTGATACAGAGCAATGCATACGAGCTCCGCCCATCTCTTCTAAAGTTACCTTCTCACCGATAACCATCTCAGCCATACGAGGAGATCCTAAATACATAGATGCGTTACCTTCTACCATCATGACAACGTCACAAAAGGCTGGAATATATGCACCACCAGCTGCAGAAGGTCCAAATAATAAGCATACTTGAGGAACTTTACCTGATAATTTCACTTGATTGTAGAAGATTCTTCCTGCACCACGGCGCCCTGGGAACATTTCTACTTGATCAGTAATACGTGCCCCAGCAGAATCAACTAAATAAAATAACGGAACACGTAATTTTTCTGCCGTTTCTTGAATACGTAAAATCTTTTCAACTGTTCGTGCCCCCCATGATCCTGCTTTTACCGTTGAATCATTTGCCATCACGCATGCAGTACGACCATGTATTTTACCCGTTGCCGTTATAACACCATCAGCTGGAAGACCTGTTTGTTCACAATTTGCAAATAATGCGTCTTCTACATATTCACCATTATCGAATAATAGAGCTAAGCGATCTCGAACGAATAGTTTTCCTTTTGCTTTGTTTTGTTCATGGTATTTTGGTGCACCGCCTTGTTTAATCGTTTCAACTCGTTCTTCAAATGTATTCGATTGTTGTTTTTGGTCTAACATATTTACTCCCCCTTATACATTGGTGTGCGTTTTTCCTTGAATGCTTGTAATCCTTCTAATCTATCTTTCGTATGGATTACACCTTCATACGCTTGTTTTTCCATTTGTAATCCGGTATGTAAATCAACTTGAATACCGTTTGAAATTGCTTCTTTTGCTAATCGAACAGCAATAGGACCATTACTAGCAATTTTCTCTGCCATTTCAATCGCTTTCTCTTCAAGTAAATGAGCTGGTACAACAAATTCTACTAAACCATATTCTTTTGCTTCTTGCGCCGAAATACGTCTTCCTGTATAAATTAATTCTTTCGCTCTACCAGCACCAACTAATCTCGGTAAACGCTGTGTACCACCTGCTCCTGGTATAATTGCAAGTGTAGTTTCAGTAAGACCAAGACTTGCTGATTCAGCCGCAATTCTAAAATCACAAGCTAAACTTAATTCCGTACCACCACCAAGTGCGATGCCATTTATAGCAGCAATAACTGGCTGTGGTAATTGTTCAACCATTTCCATAGTAGTGCGAATCATACTAACAGCATGACGAACTTGTTCTTCATTCATGCCAGCACGTTCTTTTAAATCAGCTCCGGCACAAAATGCTTTTTCACCAGTCCCTGTTAAAATAACTACACGAGTATTTGACTCTTCACTTATTTGAGTTAATATGTTTTGTAACTCTTCTAATAACACTAAAGATAATGAGTTTGCTTGACTTTCACGATTTAATGAAATCTTTACAACGTGAGGTGTTACATAATCAACTGAAATGTTTTGCAATTGTAGCATCTTCTCACCTGCTTATCGTTTTATGTTGAAGCGCTCTATACACATGACTCGGTAATTGGATATTTAATTTACTTTGAATAAATTGACTTGCTCTCAATAACTTCTCTTCATCAATATTCGTTTGGACCCCTAACTTATGGAGCATATGAACTAAGTCATCAGTTGCAACATTACCTGATGCTCCCGGTGCATATGGACAGCCCCCAAGACCACCACAAGAACTATCAAATGTTGCAATACCATATTCTAAAGACTTAACTACATTCGCCAGAGCCATTCCGTACGTATTATGGAAGTGCATTGCAAACTGTGAAGCATCATATTTCTTTAATAGATGCTCCAATACTTGCTCTACTTGTAACGGATTTGCTACACCAATCGTATCACCAAGAGATACTTCATAAATGCCATATGAAAATAGTTGATTACATAATTCGTCAACTGCTATGACGCTTATATCCCCTTCATAAGGACATCCAAATACAGTAGAAACATAGCCTCTTACCTTTTTACCTTCAAATAACGCCTGTTTTGTTATATCTTCAATGACAACTAATGCTTCTTTAATGGATTTATTAATATTACTTTTATTATGAGATTCACTTGCTGATAAAAAAACATTCACCTCATCTACATTTTGCAAAAAAGCTCGTTCCAAACCATTTTGATTTGGAACAAGCGCTGCATAAGTAACATTAGGATCCCTTTTCAGCTCAGAAAACACATCATTTGCATCTGCTAATGCAGGAACCCATTTAGGGTGAACGAATGAGGAAACTTCAACGTACGATAATCCCGCCTCTGTAAGTAGTTGAATCCATTTTACTTTATCTTTTGTGCCAACAATCTTTTTTTCATTTTGTAAGCCATCACGTGGCCCGACTTCTTTAATGACAGCAAAATTAGGTAGTTTCAATTCGCTTCCCCCTATATCTCCCTATTCAATTTCTAGTAATACATCTCCTTCATTTACAAAATCGCCTTCTTGCACATTAATTTTCATAACTGTGCCAGCTTCTTCTGAAACGATTGGAATTTCCATTTTCATAGATTCCAAAATGACGACATCCTGCTCTTCCTCTACTGTATCTCCTACTCCTACAACAATTTTCCATACATTTCCTGCCATCGATGCATATACTTTCGTCATCATTTTTTCCCCCTTAATATTGTTAAACCTTATTTTTTAACAAGTTGTTTCGTTACAAAACCCGTTGTATAAATACCACTTTTGAACACATCATCTTCCAATACTTGAATTAGCATTGGCGTGTTCGTTTTAATACCTTCTACTTTTAATTCTTCTAAAGCATCATGTAATTTAGAAATTGCTTCTTCACGATTTTCACCATGAGCAATGACTTTCGCAATCATTGGATCATAGAAAGGTGTAATTGTTACTTGATTCTCCAAAAAGTGATCAATACGTACATTTGTTGGAAGTGTTAAATCTGTAATTTTCCCCGGTGATGGGAAGAAAGTTTTCGGATCTTCTGCATAAATACGTGCCTCGATGGCATGACCACTGCGTTTTACATCATCTTGTGTAAACGATAATTTCTCACCATATGCAATTAAAAGTTGTTGTTCTACAAGATCTAAACCAGTAATTTCTTCAGTAACTGGATGCTCTACTTGTAATCTCGTATTCATCTCTAAGAAATAGAAGTTCTTCTGATCATCTACTAGAAACTCAACTGTACCTGCATTTGTATATCCTAGAGCTTTGGCAGCTTGTACAGCAACTTCACCCATCGCTTTTCGCGTACCTTCATCTAAAAATGGTGAAGGTGCTTCTTCAATTACTTTCTGATTTCGGCGCTGTACGGAACATTCACGCTCCCATAAATACACTGTGTTACCATGTGTATCTGCTAAAAGCTGAATTTCAATATGGTGTGCATCTGCAATATAGCGCTCTAAATACATTTCTCCGTTACCGAAGAAGTTTTGCGCTCTTGTTTTGTTACTTTCAAATGCTTTGGTGAGCGTTTGCTCAGTTTCCATCAACTGCATTCCAATGCCTCCGCCGCCTGCGGATGCCTTCAGCATTAATGGATAACCAATCTGTTTCGCAATTTCAATTGCTTCTTCAGCAGTTTCAATATTTGTAGTAATACCTGGAACTACTGGGACATCTGCAGCTTGCATTGCAATACGAGATTCGATTTTACTTCCCATCTTCGTTATGATTTCTTCTGATGGTCCGATAAATACAATTCCTTCTTCTTTACAGCGAACCGGAAAAGACGGATTCTCTGATAATAAACCATACCCTGGATGGATTGCTTCAGCATTTGTCTTCTTAGCGATTTCAATAATTTTTTCAAGGTTTAAATAGCTTTCTTGGACACGCGGTCCACCTACTAAGTAAGCTTCATTTGCCATTTTTACATGCAGGGCATTTTCATCAGCCTCAGAATAAATAGCAACAGTGCGAATGCCAAGTTTTTGACAAGTTTTCATAATACGAACTGCGATTTCCCCGCGATTAGCAATTAATATTTTTTGAAACATAGTGATTCCTCCTTTTTATCTACATCCTAAATGTCTAGCAATTACGAGACGTTGAATTTCAGAAGTTCCTTCACCAATTTCTAATAGTTTTGCATCACGAATATGTCGTTCTACTTCATATTCACGCATATAGCCATATCCACCGTGAATTTGTACCGCTTGATTTGCAATACGACTAGCAGCCTCAGATGCGAAAAGTTTTGCCATAGCCGCTTCTTTACCGAAAGGTTTATCGTTATCTTTTAACCAAGCTGCTTTATGTACTAAATTACGCGCAAGTTCTACTTCAGTCGCCATATCAGCTAATTTAAATTGAATCGCTTGGAAATTAGAGATTGACTTTCCAAATTGTTGACGTTCTTTCGCATATTGCAGTGCACGTTCAAATGCAGATTGCGCAATACCAACAGCTAATGCTGCGATTGAAATGCGTCCTCCATCAAGTGTATATAAGAATTGTTTAAATCCTTTATTTACATCACCAAGAATATTTTCTTTCGGTACACGTACACCATCCAGTACGATTTCACATGTATTAGAAGCACGTACGCCCATCTTATCGTAAGGGCTTGAGATTGTTAATCCTTCACTAGTAGTCGGTACGATAAATGCAGAAATACGTTTTCTACCATTCTCTTCAATACCGTTGACAGCGGTTACAATAATTGTATTTGCATACTCTGCATTTGTAATCCAACACTTCTCACCACTAATTACATATTCATCGCCATCTAATACAGCTTTCGTTTGTGTGCCGCCTGCATCAGATCCAGCGTTCGGCTCAGTTAATCCGAAAGCACCTAACGTTTTACCTGATGCCATCGGAACTAAATATTTCTGTTTTTGTTCTTCTGTACCGAAATAATAAATTGGAGAAGCACCTAATGAAATTGTTGCAGCGTAACTTAGTCCTGTGCCACCACAAGCACGACCAATTTCTTCAACTGCTAGCGCGTACGATACAGTATCGCCACCTGAACCTCCATACTCTTCAGGGAATGGGATGCCTAATAATCCTAGTTCGCCCATTTTTTGAAATGTTTCATATGGAAATTCCGCAGTTTTGTCATAATACACAGCTTTCGGTGCGATTTCCTTTTCAGCAAAGTCACGTACCATTTCTTTAATCATTTGTTTTTCGCGAGTTAGAGTAAATTCCATTCCGCTACACACCCCTTATCGAATATTGAGTTTCGACAGCGTGCGAGTTTCTACTACAAACATTACGAATTAAAAGACAAAAATATTAGTTAGATAATTGCTATAATTCTGTCATAACTTAATTTTAAAACAGATTCTGTACTAATGCACAAAAAAATTCCTACATTGTTCTACAACAACATAGGAGTTTTCTTGTCGGATTATGTAATTTTATGTTTAATAATCTCTACCTTTACCTGAATCTGAAATTTCTACTAAAGCTTCAGGATATGGTTCGAAATATGTTTGTCTTAATAAATACTTTTCATCAAATCGAAGAGCCCATGATTTTAATATTGCAAGTAAGCTACTAAGCGGAATTTTCTTTTCTATATACTTTTGTATTAAATTTAAAAAATGATCTTTTTCTTGTTTTTTCAACTTTGTTTTAAAGTATCCAAAAATATGCTCACATACATTTACATTCGATGTATAGCGGGGTGTGCGCATAAGTAATTCATATAAAGTCTTCTCATAGTTTTCAAATACAACTTCGATCGTTTCATTTTTTTGATTTGCAATAATACGCCCTAATTCCTTTTGTTTCACCTGATTATATGCCATAAATAAATATTTATTATCCGACTGAAACGATACGAGGTCTTTCATATTTTTATTATGTTTAATCATCTTGTAATATGCGATCGTAAATAACCTTGTAAAGAAATGCTCTCTAATAATAAAATTCGACAATCTGCCTTCTTCTTCAATTGGAAGATGCGAAAATTTTTTTATTACTGCTCCACCAAATAAGCCTGGTCCCTTTCCCTTTGCTGGCGCTTTTTCAAAACCAGAATAAATTTTCACATCACGCGTACCACAACTTGGCGAGCGATTCTTTAAAATAAAACCATCCACATCCGATATCGTTTTTAAAAATTCATTTGAAAATTGCTCCATTTTTTCAGTGACGTCTTCTCGTGTCGACGGTTGTACAAGTTTATTCAAACCGTTTTCTTCTACAATTCGTATCGTTTCACGAGGAGTCCCCAATCCAATCTCGACTTCTGGACAAACAGGTATAAATGTAACAAATGGCTGCAAATTTCGTATTGTTACATCCGGAATCATCTCTCCATTATAACGACAAGCATCAAATTCTAAACATTTACTTACGACGATTGTAGGTTTTGCAAATTGCCGCATTTCATTACCTCCATGGTATCAATCCATACAATATAAATTGTACTGATATTAGTTTCTTAAGCAAAATCTGTTTATATTGATTATTTTTATAATAACTATAAATTTAATGCTATATCAACTGCAATTCAAATCTATTTCGTATATGTATTAGCAAGTTCTTGTACAACCTTGTTAATACTTTTTTGTCTAAACACAATCCATCTTTACTAGCATATTTACAGATTTCTTCCTCTCCTCTATACATTTAAATTAAAATAAGTCTTAATACGAATTTTAATCCCAAGTTATTTGGAATATATTCTTTATATTTGTACATTATAGACTGAGAAAGTATTACTTGTAGTTAGGGTGTTCCAAATGAATTTTAGAAGCCTACTTTCTTTATTACGGAACATTTTCAGAAGCATTTTTTCTTTGGTAAAAAACATTTCAAAAAATCCATTCAGTTTAAGGAGGCATATTAAAATGGGAGTATTAAGTGGTAATCCTCAAAATGAACCAATGCATTACGGAGAAGTCTTTGCAATTTGGAGTTATCTTGCAGGAGCACAAGGTGCAATTGCTGGTTACCAAGTTCTTGTCAATCATACTGGAGACGAGGACTTAAAAAAGTTTTTAGAAAATCTTATAGAAAATGATATCCAATCAGAAGTTGAAGAACTAAAAAACTTGTTAAAATCAAACGGTGTGGCATTACCACCAGCGCCTCCAGAACGTCCAGTTGCATCTATTGAAACAATCCCTCCTGGTGCTCGTATTAATGACGCAGAAATTGCAGCTAAAGTTTCTATGGATCTTGCTGCTGGACTAGTAGCATGTAGCCAAGCAATGGGACAATCACTTCGAGAAGACGTAGGAATGATGTTTGGACAATTCCATATGAAAAAAGCACAAGCAGGTGCTACTTTACTACGATTAAATAAGAAAAAAGGTTGGGTTATTCCTCCTCCTTTACATGTTCTTCAATCTGATCAAGCATAACATGGCGTAAGCGGTTAACTTTTGTTAACCGCTTCATTATATTTACCTGTCCGTTTAATAACGGAAATTAAAGATAGTTCTAATAACTTTAACTTTATGATTTAGATACTGTGGTACGTATAATGTACAAAAGTACTGGAGAAATTAATACATAAGAAAGGAAGGGAAAACCATGAAGAAGAATTTATCATCTATTTTAAGTGTTTTAGCACTATCTTTTATGTTTTTAGGTACATCTGCACAAGCTGAATACGATGGAAATAATATGAATAGAGTTAATAACACTGACATTTCAACTCGAGTTAATGACAATAACTTTGACAGAGTTAATAATGATTTGAGAACTCGAAATGTAAATACGACAAATGATTTAAATGATAATCGTGATAAAAATAATAATTGGGCTTGGCTCGGTTTATTAGGACTAGCAGGATTATTAGGTCTTAGAAGAAGAGACAAAGAAACACGTTAATTTGGAACATTTTTAGTAAACAAGTACTTATTTATCAAAAATATATAATGAATATAAATCGCCTTTTTAAAGGCGATTTATTATTTTTTAAATGTAAAATATGTAATTTAAGATTAAATTCGTGGCGTTATTCCAAACAATATAAATTGAATCGTATGTTCAATTTCCACATCATCATCCCATTTTTCTTCAGGCAATAATAAAAAACGTGTTAATAGTAGTCCTAATACAGCTGATAAAGTAAGTCGTAATACAGAGGTTGGGGGTATTTCAATAATCTCTCCTTCCTCTTGAAATTTTACAATTAACTTTTTAAAATGGGAAAGCAATTCTGTTTCTACTAAATGTTGTATTTCATTTTTCAATTCTGGCTGAAATGGCACTTCTTGAATTAATATCTTTATCATTGGAAAATGCTTTTTTGCAAATTCAAAACGATTATGAATAACAACTCTTAGAAGCCCTTCATATGATTCATACTCCGATTTAAATATCTCCTTTGCGAAAGCTTGTACGAAAAATGGTGCAGCAAACTTTGTTAATGTCGGCATGACGACTGCTAACAATAAATCTTTTTTCGTTTTATAGTAGCGGAATATTGTTCCTTCCGCTACACCAGCACGCTTTGCAATTTCACTTGTTGAAGTGGAAGCATATCCTTTTTCTCCAAACATATCAACAGCTGCCTCTAATATACGCATTTGACGTTCATTTCGTTTATCCGTATTTGTTGCAGCAATTAATTCTTCTAGCCAATCCTTCTTCATCTATAATGCCCCTTTGTATCATCATTATATTTTTCGATGTTTCTTTAATGCAAATACATTTCCTATTGTAAATAATACTGAGAAAAATAGTAAAACAGTTAAATCTAATGCAATCTCTGTAAATCCTTGATTTCGAATCATCACTTGTCTCATTGCGTCAGCACCATATGTGAGCGGGAATAATTTCCCTAACATTTGAAGCCACTTATTCATAGATTCAATTGGAAACAGCCCAGAAAAGAAAATTTGTGGCACGATGACAAGCGGTATAAACTGAATCATTTGAAATTCATTATTTGCGTATGCTGATAAAAACGTCCCTAAAGTTAATGCTGTTAAGGAAAGCATGCATGTAATAAGTAGGGTTAGCCATATAGAGCCAGCTACATACAAGTCTAAAATATAAACTGAAAAACTTACAATTATAATGGATTGTATAAATGCAAAGATCCCAAAACCAATAATATATCCTACAACTATTTCCCATCTTTTAATTGGAGTCGATAATAATCTTTCTAAAGTACCACTTAAACGTTCTCTTACGAAAGAAACTCCGGACAATATAAATACAAAGAAAAATGTAAAGAAACCGATTAATACAGGACCAAGCCCATCAAACATTGTAAAGTCTTTAGAGCCATGTAAATAATTTACTTCAGGCTTCATAACTGATACATCATTCTTTTCTATGCTCTTTTGTAAAACTTGAAGCACAGCACGATTTTTTGACGAATCACTACCTTCTAATACAATATTCATTTTTCCATTTTCTAAACGAAATACTGCATCTATCTTTTGTTTTTCCAGCTCAGACATTGCCTTTTCTTTACTATATTCATAAATTGACGCTTCCTGATTTTTCATCACTTTTATTACCTGAGCGGGCATATCAACAACTGCGATATGTGGTACATAGTCTTTTTGTGTAAACACTAGCGATAATAACCAAAGTAATAACATAGGTGCTCCGAACATCATCGCTAGCGAACGCTTATCTCGAAAAAATTGGCGAATAATACGAATGATTACACCGATAACTCTCATGATAGAGCCACCTCTTCTAACAAAAAGACATCTTCAATCCGTCCTGATGATACCCGCTTTTTCAATTCACCAGGTGCTCCAATCGCAACTAGCTTTCCTTCTCTAATTAACCCTAGGCGTTCACAAAATTCAGCTTCGTCCATAATGTGTGTCGTTACAATAATTGTTGTGCCTTTCTTTTTTAGATTATAAAATTCTTTCCAGATTGTTTTTCTAAGAAGTGGATCTATTCCCACTGTTGGCTCATCTAAAATTAATATTTCCGGTTCATGAAGAAGGGCTACCGCTAATGATAAACGCTTCTTCATTCCGCCTGAAAAATGCTGCACTTGTTTTTTCATATGTTGTGATAATTGAACAAGGTCAAAAACCTCTGCAATTCTTTCTTTTTTATACTTTCCCTTTAATCCGTACATCGTTGCCATAAAATCTGCATTTTCATATGCTGATAATTCTTCGTATAATGCATCAGCCTGAGCCATATAACCAATTCTTTTCATTACATTTAAATTAGGCATGTTCGTGTTGTAAACAAACACTTCACCTTCCTTTGCCTCATTAATACCTGCAATCATTTTAATTAGCGTTGTTTTACCTGAACCGGAAGGCCCAACCAAACCAAAAATCTCTGCTTTTTCTACTTGCAATGAAATGTTATGCAGTACTTCTTTTTTTCCAAAACTTTTGGATACATCTTGCAAAATAATTGAAGATTGTTGCATTCAAAATCCCCCTTTTTAACGAAATGAGTGAGTACTCACTTTTATTTTATTCTTGCGTAATTATATGTCAAACTTTATTGATTAATATTCATTTTCAATCAACAATTTTAAACAATGAAACAGAGTCGACATTAGAATATCATTTCTTAAAGTCGACTCTGTTTCATTTAAACTATATATTTTTCTTTATGTTTTTAAATTCATATACTTCCTAATTCTAGCAACGTCTAAAGAATATTCGATAACTAATTGCTGTAACGGTAAAATCACTGTGTCGGGATATAAATGTGCATATTGTAATGTTTCCGCATATTTTTCTAATCTTTTTTCCAAGTACTTTATAATTTGATCAGGATGACTTACTAATAAACATTTACAATAATAATGTATTTGTTCCTCAATCGCCGTATACTCTTCAATTTCATATTCTTTGTGCATGTGTACACCCCTTTATGTTTTTATACAGATTCTTTATCACAATTTTCACTCGACTAATTTTTGAGTTTTTTGATTATTTACACTATAACAAACTCTTCGGGTCAAATTTTGTTACTTTATGTAACGTAGAAAATTTTTAACAAAATTGTAATGTTAACTTGTACAGAATATAAAGTGAAACTTTA
>NZ_BOQB01000203.1 GCF_018332475.1 Bacillus sanguinis
GCATTTATTAAAGAAACATTACAAATAATACAAAAACTTTAAGAATGTCTCGAAATGGTATATTATTCCTCTTTTTTAGCAAAGATAATAATGATGGGAGGAATATAAATGAATATTCAACGTGCAAAAGAGCTTTCTGTGTCATCAGAACAAGCAAATGTCAGTTTTCAAGGCATGCCTGTTACCATTCAACACGTCGACGAAAGCAACGAAACCGCCCGCATATATGAAGTGAAAAATCCAGGACGCGAATTAACGGTTCCAGTTAATAGCTTAGAGGAAATATAAAAAATGCCACTTCGATTTTGAAGTGGCATTTTTCTTACTTTTATAAATTCTCTATACCCCTTGTTTTACAACAACTAAAAAAATAAGAACCTTCTACTTCTTTTCTTTTTTTAACCTGCTACAATACAAACTATAAATGAATTATTCGCACTATATATTAAGGGGGAAAGATAATGAAATCTGCTTTAGAAAAAAACAAGCATTATTATGCAGTTATATTCACTTCTAATTTATCAAATGATACGACAGATTATAGTGCCGCCTCTGACAA
>NZ_BOQB01000204.1 GCF_018332475.1 Bacillus sanguinis
CACTTCTTCAGTATAAATTACGACATGTATAAGAAAATAATCGTACCCCATTAAATGAATCAAAAATCATAGTAATTATAGAATAAATATTTGTATAAACATAATAAACTACCGAATTTGTTTTTTAGAGAAATCCCTTCAAATATGACGTAATTCATAAAAAAACTTCATTCTATAAGTATTTTTGTTCGATTCTAGAAAAATAAGTCTTGAAAATCTATATTATGAAATTAATTTAGCGTATTTATGGCCATTTCTTTAAAAAAATATGGAATACAAAATCGGATTAAATATAAAGGAAATACGTTCGATGCTTTTGTTGTCATTCCGTTCTTTTACTTTTTCTTTCGCACGATTTAACTTGTGTTCTATTTCTTGTATCAGGTATAATATGGCTAAGTAGCTTAGTACGGGTATGCTTAGCAAAATTGGTAAAAATTATAATTTGATTACATTTTCATATCATATCGAATAAGATATTTGATTTATATAATGAAAGAGAGGTGAAACCTGGTTTAAAAAATAAACAAGGACATGATATCGCATAACGGTAAGGACATTCGTCTTGGACGGTGAATATATGGTGGTTGTAGAGTTTCCCCTGGTGTCTCTGCAATTTTAGTGAAATCAGTGTTTGAAAGATTTTTAAACCAGGCAACAACATGAAGAGAAAAGAGAATGAGTCTGTTAAAGTATTTGCTCTTGGTGGAGTAGGTGAAATCGGGAAAAACATGTATTGTGTTGAAATTGATTCTGAAATCTTTATTGTAGATGCAGGGTTAATGTTCCCGGGAGATGAAATGTTTGGAATTGATATCGTTATTCCTGATATTACATATTTAGTGGAAAACCAAGAGCGAGTAAAAGGTTTATTTATTACTCATGGTCATGAAGATCATATTGGTGGTATTGTTTACGTACTTCGTAAATTATCAATTCCAGTGTATGCAACGAAATTAACAGTAGGACTTATACAAGAAAAACTTGGCGAAGCGGGTATGTTAGGCCGTGTAGACTTAAAAACAATCGATTCAAATTCAACAGTAGAGTTCAATACTACAACGGTGTCATTCTTTGGAACGACACATAGTATTCCAGATTCTGTTGGTGTTTGTTTCCATACATCAAAAGGTGCGATCGTATATACAGGAGACTTTAAATTCGATCAAACTCCAATTGGAAATAGTGGAGCAGACCTTGGGAAAATGGCACAAATCGGAAATGAAGGCGTACTGTGCTTATTATCTGATAGTACAAATGCTGAGCGTCCAGGCTATACAGGTTCTGAAAAAGAAGTTGGTGTAGAAATTTCTAAAGTGTTCTACGGCGCAGAAGGACGTATTATCGTTGCTTCATTTGCGTCGAACGTACATCGTATTCAACAAGTATTTGATGCAGCTGCTGAAACAGGACGAAAAGTAGCAGTTGTAGGACGTAGTATGGTGAAAGTAGTAGATATCGCAAGACGTCTTGGTTATTTAGATGTTCCAGAAGGTATGGTTATTTCACTACAAGAAGTAGACAATTTCCCAGAGAAAAAGGTAGCTATTTTAACGACAGGTAGCCAAGGTGAACCAATGGCGGCCCTTTCTAGAATGGCGAAGCAAGCTCATAAACAAATTTCAATTCGTAAAGGTGATACGGTTATTATTGCGGCTTCTCCAATTCCGGGTAATGAAATATCTGTATCGAAAATTATTGACTTGTTATTTAGAGCTGGAGCTGAGGTTGTTTACTATGGTGAAAGAAAAGTTCACGTTTCAGGTCACGGTAGCCAAGAAGAATTAAAGTTAATGTTAAATTTAATGAAACCGAAGTATTTTGTACCCGTACATGGTGAGTTCCGTATGCAAAAAGCACATGCATACTTAGCTGAAGATGTAGGTATTGCAAGAGAAAATATCTTTATCGTAGAAAAAGGCGATGTAATTGGTTTTGGTGACGATGAAGCGAACTTAGTTGGTAAAGTGCAAGCTGGCAATGTATTAATTGATGGATTAGGTGTAGGTGACGTTGGTAATATCGTTCTTCGCGATAGAAAAATGTTATCTCAAGATGGAATATTAGTAGTTGTTGTAACACTTGGTAAGGATGAAAAGAAAATTGTTTCTGGTCCAGAAATCATTTCACGTGGTTTTGTGTATGTACGTGAATCAGAAGCGTTAATTGACCGCTCTACAGAGATTGTACGTATGATTGTTGAGCAATCAATTAAAGAATATTCAATTGAATGGTCTATGCTAAAACAAAATATTCGTGAATTATTAGGGCAGTTCTTGTACGAAGAGACAAAGAGAAAACCTATGATTTTACCGATTATTATGGAAGTTTAAAAAAGGTCACCTTTACGGGTGATCTTTTTTTCTTTTTAAACTCTATCGAATGAAATTTATAACTTAAGAAATAATAGTGATATACGAGTGAAAGGGGATGCGATATGACAGAACGTGATCATTATACAAATGAAGAGAAAGAGGCTGAGCCGAAAGAAACTGGAAAAGAAGCTTCAATAGTGGAAAAAATTCAACAGCTTGGACAAACGAATGTACCACAAATGAATGAATCGCGTATTCATTGTTTAACAATTATTGGACAGGTGGAAGGTCATGTCCAATTGCCGCCGCAAAATAAAACAACGAAATATGAGCATATCATTCCGCAAATTGTTGCGATAGAACAAAATCCAAAAATTGAAGGGTTGCTTTTAATATTAAATACAGTTGGTGGTGATGTTGAAGCAGGGTTAGCGATTTCTGAGATGGTAGCTTCACTTTCGAAACCAACAGTATCTCTTGTTCTGGGCGGGGGACATTCTATCGGTGTACCAATTGCTGTCTCTACTGATTATTCATTTATTGCGGAAACTGCGACGATGACAATTCATCCCATTCGTTTAACAGGTCTTGTTATAGGTGTGCCGCAAACATTTGAGTATTTAGATAAAATGCAAGAAAGAGTTATACGATTTGTGACGAAGCATTCGAAAGTAACGGAAGATCGTTTTAAAGAGCTAATGTTTGCGAAAGGGAATTTAACGCGAGATATTGGGACGAATGTAATTGGTGGAGATGCAGTAAAATATGGTCTTATAGATGATGTCGGTGGTATTGGAAATGCGATTCGAAAATTGAACGAATTAATAGATGCTCGCGGGGATGATAGTACAGAAGGGACCATGTTACAATGATTCTATATACAATTATGCCAGAGCAACTTGTATATCCAGCCGATTATTCGCAATGTGAAAGTCAAAAAGTTATAAATATAAACGGTGTTGAATTAATGGTTTCTGAAGAAGAGCATGGGTGTTATTCTATTGTACGTGTGTTAAGTACGGATCCGTTTCACTACTTAGAGTTTGAGCCTGGCCAGAAAATAACCTTTTAGCAAAAAGAAGGATTTTGTTTAGAAGCTATGGTATAATATAAAAAACAAGACGGTTGAGCAGCCATGAGAGGGCTGCTTTCTTCTGTTTATTTAACAATTTACAAGAAGTGTAAAAATAGAAGATATAAGACCTGAAAAAATAGAGAAAACAGACATGAAAATAGGGCTATTTTAAGGAATCCCTATTTTCATGTAGAACACGAGGTGAAGAAATGGCAAAACAAAAGCAAAGAGGGACGAAGGCAAAAGCAAGACGCACGATAAAGCCAACTTTGTATTATGAAATCGTCGGTTTAACTCTTTTTGCACTTTCAATCATTACGATTTTACAGCTAGGTGTTGTAGGAAAATCGTTTGTGTTATTTTTTCGCTTCTTCTTTGGTGAGTGGTACATAATTGGTGTGTTAGGTGTAATAGCTTTATCGGTTTCGTTTGTTATCAAACGTGGATGGCCGAACCTTTTAAATAAACGGTTAATTGGTTTTTATTTAATAGTATTGGCGATATTAATGTTTAGTCATATTACATTATTTAACCTTCTTACGAAAGATGGAGCAGTGCAAAATACTTCTGTTATTGTGAGTACGAAAGATAACTTCTTCCTTGAAATGAAAAAGGGTCCAGATAGCGTGCATTTAGGCGGTGGTATGTTTGGTGCGCTTATGTTCGCGACGTGTTACTTCTTATTTGATGAAGTAGGAGCTTATATTATTGGAATTATTTTAGTGATTCTCGGCATACTTTGTATAACAAATAAGCATATTGGGGAAGTACTTGCCCCTGTAGGAAGAATCCTTAGAAGTCAATTTGAAGTAGTGCAAGGTGATTATAAAGATTGGAGATCCAAAAGGAAGGCTGAACAAACAGAAAAGAAAAAAACAACAAGAAGCACAAGGAGCAAACGTGCTGCAGAACAAGAAGAAATTGTTGAGCCGATGGAAGAAATCTCAATTGATCCTCCGATTATTTCAAATTTTACTGAGAATTATCCAGTAAATGAAGAAGAGGATAAACGAATTGAAGCAGAGGAAGAAGAGTTAATCACTTCACCATTTATTGAAGAGGCTCCGCCAATTGAAGAGCCGAAGAAAAAGCGTGGAGAAAAAATCGTTGAATCGCTAGAGGGAGAAACACAAGCTCCTCCTATGCAATTTTCAAATGTAGAAAACAAAGATTATAAGCTTCCTGCACTTGATATATTGAAATTTCCAAAGAATAAGCAAGTTACAAATGAAAATGCAGAAATTTATGAGAATGCTCGTAAATTAGAACGTACATTCCAAAGCTTTGGAGTGAAAGCGAAAGTAACGAAAGTACATAGAGGTCCTGCAGTTACAAAATATGAAGTATATCCTGATATGGGAGTAAAGGTGAGCAAAATCGTTAGTTTAAGTGATGATTTAGCACTTGCTTTAGCTGCGAAAGACATACGTATTGAAGCGCCAATTCCCGGGAAATCAGCTGTAGGGATTGAAGTTCCGAACTCAGAAGTTTCTATGGTAACGCTTAGAGAAGTTCTTGATTCTAAGGCTAATAATCATCCAGAAGAGAAGCTGTTAATTGGTCTTGGACGAGATATTACAGGTGAAGCTGTATTAGCGCGTTTAAATAAAATGCCCCATTTACTAGTAGCCGGTGCAACGGGTAGCGGGAAAAGTGTATGTATTAATGGTATTATTGTTAGTATTTTAATGCGCGCAAAACCACATGAAGTAAAATTAATGATGATTGATCCGAAAATGGTAGAGTTAAATGTATATAACGGAGTTCCTCATTTATTAACACCAGTTGTAACTGATCCGAAAAAAGCATCACAAGCATTGAAAAAAGTTGTGAGTGAAATGGAGCGCCGTTATGAGTTATTTGCTCATAGTGGCACGCGAAATATTGAAGGATATAATGACTATATAAAAGAGCATAATAGTCAATCAGAAGCGAAACAACCAGAATTACCTTATATTGTCGTAATTGTGGACGAGTTAGCAGATTTAATGATGGTTGCTTCATCGGATGTAGAGGATGCAATTATGCGTTTAGCGCAAATGGCTCGTGCGGCTGGTATTCATTTGATTATCGCAACACAACGTCCATCAGTTGATGTTATTACGGGAGTTATTAAAGCGAATATTCCATCACGTATTGCATTCGCTGTATCTTCTCAAACAGATTCTCGTACAATTCTTGACGGTGGTGGTGCAGAGAAACTACTAGGCCGTGGAGATATGCTGTTTATACCAATTGGTGCATCGAAGCCTGTACGTGTGCAAGGAGCGTTTTTATCAGATGATGAAGTTGAGAGAGTTGTAGAATATGTTATTGGTCAGCAAAAAGCGCAATATCAAGAAGATATGATTCCACAAGACGTCCCTGATACGAAGCAGGAAGTAGAAGATGAATTATACGATGAAGCGGTTCAGCTCGTAGTGGAAATGCAAACAGCATCTGTTTCTATGCTACAACGTAGATTTAGAGTAGGGTATACGAGAGCTGCCCGTTTAATTGATGCAATGGAAATGAATGGTGTCGTAGGTCCGTATGAAGGTAGTAAACCACGAGAAGTGCTCATTAATGATGTGCAAGAAAAAAGTTCATAAAAAAAGCCTAATTGTTTTTACAATTAGGCTTTTTTATATGCTGGTTTTGTTATATACTATATTCAGCGATAAAGAAAGGGCTTACATTTAAGGTGGTTCTTTAGAATACGAATACTTTTGTGTGGTTTTTTGTGAACGTTCGATATTTAATGTAGAAAAATGTTAAATTTTGTTGACACGTATGGGAGCAAGTGGTAAGATTACTTCGAAAAGAATCACTGCCTCATATAATCTTGGAGATAAGGTCCATAAGTTTCTACCTGGCAACCATGAATTGCTAGACTATGAGGGGAAAAGTGTGTAACAAAGGATGTAAGAGATCTTTGTGCCGAACTTTTTCTCGATATGAGGAATGTTTATGGTGCAAAGTTTTTTTTATGCAGTAAAGAGTGAAAATTTCATTTTAAAAAATTATTAATATTTATTCGACAATTATGCTTATTTTTAGTATTTAGCAATTTTTATTATGTTGTAAGTTGAAAAAAGAGAAAAGAAGTCTTACATCAGAGGTCGAATAATTGAAATGCGGGGGAGTCTTATGTCAGTAAAATCCGATAGTCGTCACCTATATTTACGGGTGATTGATCACATCAAAGAAAAAATTAAAGATGGAGCTTACAAAGAAAGACAGAAGTTACCATCAGAGTTTGATTTAGCAAAAGAACTTGGTGTAAGTAGGGCGACTTTAAGGGAAGCACTGCGTATTTTAGAAGAAGAAAATGTTGTCATTCGTAGACATGGTGTAGGAACATTTGTAAATGCAAAGCCGTTATTTTCTTCTGGGATTGAACAACTTTCTAGTATTACAGATATGATTTCTAGTGTGGGGAAAACACCGGGAACTATCTTTTTATCATCATCTACAACAAGCTTAACAGAAGAAGAAAAAGAGAAGTTTAATAGTGAAGATGGTTTTAATGCAGTAATGATTGAACGTGTGCGTACAGCAGATGGGGAACCTGTTGTATATTGTATTGATAAACTTGCAAAAGAAATCTTACCGGATTTATCGGGATACAACGAAGAATCATTGCTTACAGTGATACATAACAATACGCACAAACGTATCACATACGCGGTTGCGCACATTGAGCCAATTGGCTATCACCCGAAAATCTCACCGATTTTAGAATGTGAACCAGAAACGGCACTGCTAGTTTTAAAACAAATGCACTATGATCAAAATGATGAGCCGATCTTATATTCTATCAATTACTTTAGAGCTGATAAGTTTAGCTTCCACGTATTAAGAAAACGTATGTAGGTAAGTTCCTTTTTAGGGAGGTGACAGCAAGAAGTTAGGGACAGCAGCGTAAGAATAAAGATATATATATCATTTCAGGAGGGGTTTCTAGTATGAAGAAAAAAACAGGTCTTTTATTATCATTAACATTAGCAGCAAGTGCGGTTTTAGGAGCATGTGGTAACTCGGATAAAGCGAGTAGCGACAAAAAAGAGTTTAAAGTTGGTATGGTTACAGATGTTGGGGGCGTTGATGACAAATCATTTAACCAATCAGCTTGGGAAGGTTTAACGAAATTCGGTAAAGACAACGATTTAAAGAAAAATGAAGGATATCGTTATCTTCAATCGAGTAAAGATGCAGACTATATTCCAAACTTAACAAAATTTGCGAAAGATCATTATAACACAACATTCGGAATTGGATTTTTAATGCAAGACTCGATTGAAAAGGTTGCAAAACAATATCCGAAAGAGCAATTTGCTATTGTAGATACTGTTGTGAAAGAGCCGAATGTAACAAGTATTACATTTAAAGACCATGAAGGTTCATTCTTAGTTGGTGCTGTAGCAGCCATGACGACAAAATCAAATAAAGTTGGATTTGTTGGCGGCGTGAAGAGTCCATTAATTACAAAGTTTGAATCAGGTTTCAAAGCTGGTGCAAAAGCAGTAAATCCAAATATCGAAATTGTAGCGCAATATGCAGATGCATTTGATAAACCAGAAAAAGGATCTGTATTAGCTTCAGCAATGTACGGTGGTGGAGTTGACGTAATTTATCATGCTTCAGGTGCAACTGGTAACGGTGTATTCACAGAAGCGAAAAATCGTAAGAAAAAAGGTGAAAACGTTTGGGTAATCGGTGTTGACCGTGACCAAAATCAAGAAGGTATGCCTGAAAACGTAACGTTAACTTCTATGGTAAAACGTGTTGATATTGCAGTAGCAAAAGTAGCACAAGAAGCGAAAGATGGTAAATTAAAAGGTGGTAAAGTAGAAGAGTTTGGATTAAAAGATGACGGTATTGGTATTGCGAAAACTACTGACAATGTGAAAAAAGTAAATCCAGAAATCTTAACAAAAGTAGAAGAGTTTGAGAAGAAAATCACTGACGGTGAAATTAAAGTACCTGCAACTGACGAAGAATATAAAACATATGAAGCTTCTCTAAAGAAATAATAATAGAGAAATAGCAAAGGTTAGTTCTTAGAACTAACCTTTGTATATATAAAAATACCTTTAATAGACTGCAATTGGGGAGTGTTCCCTGCTAGAAGGAGGAACAAAATGGAATACGTAATTGAGATGAACAATATTACAAAAGTATTCCCAGGCATTGTAGCGAATGATGATATTACGCTGCAAGTAAAACAGGGAGAGATACACGCTTTACTTGGAGAAAATGGTGCAGGGAAATCAACATTAATGAATGTACTGTTCGGTTTGTATCAACCAGAACAGGGAGAAATTAAGATTAAAGGAAAACCTGTAAAAATTACAAATCCGAATATAGCAAATGACCTTGGTATTGGGATGGTCCATCAGCATTTTATGCTTGTTCATAATTTTACAGTTACAGAGAATATTATTCTTGGAAATGAGCCGAAGAAAAAAGGAAGAATTGCTGTTGAAGAGGCTGCGAAAGAAATTAAACAATTATCTGAACAGTACGGTTTAGCAGTTGATCCAAATGCAAAGATTGAAGATATTTCGGTTGGGATGCAGCAAAGGGTTGAAATATTAAAAACGCTTTATCGTGGTGCGGAGATTTTAATATTCGATGAACCAACTGCGGTGTTAACTCCTCAAGAAATTCACGAGTTGATTCAAATTATGAAAAAGCTTGTGCAAGAAGGAAAATCTATCGTTCTTATTACACATAAATTGAAAGAAATTATGGAAGTTTGCGATCGTTGCACAATTATTCGTAAAGGTAAAGGAATTGGTACAGTTGACGTTGCGGAAATGAATGAACATAAACTTGCAGAATTAATGGTCGGACGTCAAGTGAATTTTAAAACAGAAAAAATAGAGGCTAAACCAAAAGAAGAGGTTCTATCTGTTTCGAATATTGTCGTTCATGATGCACGCCGATTACCTGCTGTAAAAGGCCTTGACTTAACTGTTCGTGCAGGAGAAATCGTTGGTATTGCAGGGATTGATGGAAATGGACAAAGTGAATTAATAGAGGCAATTACTGGTTTACGAAAAGTTGAGTCAGGTTCTATTGCAATTAAAGGAAAAGAAATAACGAATTGGCCTGTTCGAAGAATAACAGAAGAAGGGATTGGTCATATTCCTGAAGACCGTCATAAACACGGGCTTGTTCTCGATTTTTCTGTTCGGGACAATATTGTTTTACAAACATACTATAAAAATCCATTTTCAAAGAAAGGGATTTTAAACTTTAGTCAAATCACGCAAAAAGCAAAAGCACTGATTGAACAGTTTGATGTTCGTACGCCTGGTGAACACACATTAACTCGTGCACTATCTGGTGGAAACCAGCAGAAGGCAATTATCGCACGTGAAGTAGATCGTAATCCAGACTTATTAATTGCAGCACAACCAACACGTGGTTTAGATGTAGGTGCGATTGAATTTATTCATAAAAAATTAATTGAGCAAAGAGATAAGGGGAAAGCAGTATTGCTTCTATCGCTAGAACTGGATGAAATTTTAAATGTAAGTGATCGAGTTGCTGTTATATATGAAGGGGAAATTGTAGCAATTGTGGATGCGAAAGAAACAAATGAACAACAGCTTGGTTTGTTGATGGCTGGCGGAACGGAGAAAGAGAAGGTGAATACAAATGGCTAAAAAATTTTTAACGGAGCGAACAATTAATATCTTAGTTCCTGTATTATCCGTTATTTTTGGTTTACTTGTTGGTGCCATTGTAATGTTATTTAGCGGATATGATCCAATTGTTGGATATGCAGCGCTTTGGGAAGGAATGGTTGGAAATCCACAAGCAATTGGTGAAACATTACGTACGATGATTCCGCTTGTATTAGCAGGACTTTCTGTAGCATTTGCATTTCGTACAGGCCTTTTTAACATCGGAGTAGAAGGGCAGTTATTAGTCGGGTGGCTTGCTGCTGTTTGGTTTGGATATGCAGTATCATTACCGGCAATTTTACATATTCCGTTGTCAATTTTAGTAGCGGCAATAGCTGGTGGGCTATGGGGATTTATCCCGGGATATTTGAAAGGGAAATTTAAAGTAAATGAAGTAATCGTAACGATTATGATGAATTATATTGCACTTTACGTGACGTATGATTTAATTAAGCGCTTTTTACATGAGGCGAATGAGAAGTCATATGATATAAAATCTAGTGCTTCTTTATCTTCTGAATGGTTATCTTCTTTAACAGATGGTTCTCGTTTGCACTGGGGGATTGTCGTAGCGATATTAGTAGCAATTATTATGTGGTTCTTATTGGACAGAACGACATTGGGATACGAATTGAAATCTGTTGGATTTAATCAACATGCTTCTCAGTATGCGGGGATGAAAGTTTCTCGAAATGTTGTACTATCTATGACGATTGCGGGTGCATTTGCAGGGATTGGTGGTGCTATGGAAGGGCTTGGTACATTCCAAAACATGACAGCGATGTCTTCGTTTACTGGTATCGGATTTGATGGGATTGCCGTAGCGCTTCTAGGAGGAAATAATCCATTTGGTATATTATTAGCAGCTTTACTGTTTGGTGGTTTGAAAAGTGCAGCTCCACAAATGAATTTTGAAGCAGATGTACCTTCTGAGTTAATTAACGTTATTATTGCATGTATTATTTTCTTTGTTGCGTGCAGTTATGTTTTACGCTGGGCACTTACACGCATGAGCAAGGAGGGAAAATAAATGAGCTTTTTAGATATTTTAGCCATTCTTGTGACGGGTACGTTATATACGGCAGCGCCACTTATTTTTACGGCGTTAGGTGGAGTGTTCAGTGAACGTTCTGGAGTTGTAAATATAGCGTTAGAAGGTTTAATGTTATTTGGTGCATTTATCGGTATTGTTACAACGTTATTAATGGGTGATACGTGGGGATCGATGACACCTTGGATCGCGCTATTATTTGCAGCGATTGGTAGTGGCTTATTTGCACTTCTTCACGCAGTAGCATCTATTACATTCCGTGCAGATCAAGTGGTGAGCGGGGTAGCGATTAACTTCCTAGCTCTTGGTTTAACAGTATTTGCGATTAAGAAAATCTTTGGCAAAGGACAAACTGATTTCATTCAATACCGCATTGAAAAAATCGATGTTCCGGGTCTTTCGGATATTCCGGTAATTGGAAAAATCTTTTTCTCAAATGTACCGTTAACATCATATATTGCTATTATTTTAGCGTTTGTCGTTTGGTATGTTATTTTTAAAACACCGTTCGGTCTTCGTCTACGTGCGGTTGGTGAACATCCAATGGCAGCAGATACGATGGGTATTAACGTATATAAAATGCGTTATATTGCAGTAGCTATATCTGGAATGTTTGCAGGAGTAGGTGGAGCGGTCTTCGCTATGTCGATTTCTGGTAACTTCTCAGGTGCTACAATTACGGGACAAGGTTTCTTAGCGCTAGCAGCTATGATTTTCGGTAAATGGAATCCACTCGGTGCTCTTGGAGCGGCTCTGTTCTTCGGGTTTGCTCAATCATTAGGAATAACTGGTGGTACAATTCCGGTACTAAAAGAAATTCCAAGTGTATTCTTAACGATATTACCGTATGTATTCACAATATTAGCACTTGTTGGTTTTGTAGGTCGTTCTGAAGCTCCGAAAGCATTAGGAACTCCTTATGAAAAAGGAAAAAGATAAGTATAAAAAAGCTCGCACATTAGTGCGGGCTTTTTTACATAGACTATATTTAATACAGAATTTTACGATGTTCCTTACAAATGAAAGTTTTTAGAAAGAGCCTAATGTAAGTATAGTGAGGAAGAAAAGTTGATTTTTCATTTCTAAAAACTGTATATTGAAGAGGAATATTCCTATATACGTAAAGGAGGGCTATAAATGAAACTAATGGAACAACAGTTACATGAGTTAGGTGGTTTGCGAGTACATATTATTCCAACTGATAAATATAAAACAAATACTTTTGTATTTCGTTTTAAGGCACCTTTAAATGAGGAGACGGTGACAGAGCGTGCTCTATTGCCATACGTATTGCAAAGTGCGACAGAAAAGCTTCCTTCTGTAATTCGTCTTCGTCAATATTTAGAAGAATTATATGGATCTTCTTTAGCAGTAGATGTAAGTAAAAAAGGAGAGGACCATGTTATCTCTATTTATGTAGACATTGCAAATGAAGTATATTTACATGATGCACCACCGTTATTTGAAAAAGCGCTTTCTATGTTATCGGATATCGTTTTACATCCAGCAACAGAGGGGAATGGTTTTCTACCTTCCATCGTAGAAAGTGAAAAGAGAGCGCTCTTACAACGAATTGAAGCTACGTATGATGATAAAATGCGCTATGCAAACGAGCGTTTAATTGAAGAAATGTGCAAAGTAGAACCGTATCGTTTAAGTGCAAATGGGAAAAAAGAGAGTGTTTCTTCTATTACAAATGAAAGTTTGTATCAATATTATCAAAAAGTGTTAGCGGAAGATGAAATGGATCTATACATTATTGGTGATATTTCAGAAAACGCAGTTGATCTTGTAAGTAAGTATTTTTCTATTTCAGCGCGTCCTGAGAGAGAGAGAAATGTACTTCTTCATAAGAGAAACAATGAAGAAAAAGAAGTTGTTGAAAAACAAGAATTAAAACAAAGTAAATTACACATCGGTTATCGTACGTTTATTACGTATAAAGACGAAGATTATTTTGCACTGCAACTGTTCAATGGGTTGTTTGGAGGATTTTCTCATTCAAAGTTATTCGTGAATGTTCGTGAAAAAAATAGTTTAGCGTACTATGCAGCATCCCGCTTTGAAAGTCATAAAGGCTTATTGTTTGTCATGTCAGGAATTGAAGCGAAAAATTATGAAAAAGCTGTTGAGATTATTAAAGAACAAATGTTGGCGATGCAAAATGGTGATTTTTCTGAAGAAGAGATGCATCAAACGAAAAGTGTCATTCAAAATCAAATATTAGAAGCGATTGATACACCGCGCGGATTTGTGGAAATGCTGTATCATGGCATTATTTCAGATCGTACGCGTCCGGTTGAAGAATGGCTTACAGGAATTGAAAGTGTAACGAAAGAAGAAATTGTGAAAGTTGCTAAAAATATTGAACTAGATACAATTTACTTTTTACAAGGAACGGAGGGAGAATAAATGGAGAAAATTGTTTATGAGCAATTAAAAGAGACACTCTATTATGAAAAACTTCCTAATGGATTAGATGTATATATTTTACCAAAGCAAGGATTTAATAAAACATTTGCAACGTTTACGACAAAATATGGTTCTGTGGATAATACATTCGTACCATTAGGTAAAGAAGAAATGATTCGTGTGCCTGATGGGATTGCTCATTTTCTTGAGCACAAATTATTTGAAAAAGAAGATCACGATGCTTTCCAATTGTTTAGTAAACAAGGTGCATCGGCAAATGCTTTCACATCTTTCACAAGAACAGCTTACCTTTTTTCATGTACATCAAATGTAGAACAAAATTTAAATACATTGTTAAACTTCGTACAAGAGCCTTACTTCTCTGAAAAAACAGTTGAGAAAGAGAAGGGGATTATCGGGCAAGAAATTCAAATGTATCAAGATAATCCAGATTGGCGCTTATACTTTGGTTTAATTGATAGCTTGTTTGTAAAGCACCCAATTAAAATTGATATTGCAGGGACCATCGAGTCTATTAGTAAAATTACGAAAGACCTATTATATGAATGTTATGAAACGTTTTATCATCCGAGCAATATGTTGTTATTTGTTGTGGGCGCAATTGATCCAGAGAAAACAATGGATTTAGTACGTGAAAATCAAGCGAAAAAAGATTATAAAAACCAGCCGGAAATTGTACGTTCATTTGAAGAAGAGCCAGATGAGGTAAATGAAAAGAAGAAAATTATTTCAATGCCTGTACAAACACCTAAATGTTTAGTCGGTATTAAAGCAACAAGTTTAAAAGAAAAAGGGGAAGCCCTTTTAAAACAAGAAATTGCGCTCACGCTACTTTTAGATTATTTATTTGGGAAAAGCTCCGTTCATTACGAATCTTTATATAATGAAGGGCTTATTGATGATTCGTTCTCGTATGATTATACGGAAGAGAATAACTTCGGTTTTGCAATGGTTGGTGGCGATACGAAGCAACCTGATGAGCTGGAAGAGCGTTTGAAAGGTATTTTATTAAACACAAATTATGATCAATTAGATGAGGCGGCATTAGAACGAGTAAAGAAAAAGAAAATAGGTGGCTTTTTACGCTCGTTGAATTCGCCGGAATATATTGCAAATCAATTTACACGATATGCGTTTAATGAATCTAGTCTGTTTGAAGCATTGACCGTATTAGAAAGCCTAACTGTTCAAGATTTACAAGATGTAGCCAAATTATTATTATCAGAAGAGAAAATGAGTGTTTGTCAAGTTTTACCGAAAAAATAAAAGGTTTCATAATAATACCCTCATCTTATCATTGATAAATTGTAAGATGAGGGTATTATTTATTTGTAGGAAAAAGATTTTGTTGAGATAAGAGAGGAATTATATGAAAAAGTATGCATTAGTAACTGGAGGAAGCGGAGGGATTGGCTCTGCTATTTCAAAACAATTAATTCAAGATGGATATACAGTATATGTGCATTATAATAACGGTGAAGAGAAAGTGAATGAGTTGCAGAAAGAATGGGGTGAAGTGATTCCCGTTCAAGCCAATTTAGCTTCTGCTGATGGAGCAGAGCAATTGTGGGAACAAATTGAACAGCCTCTTGATGTTATCGTATATGCAGCTGGGAAGAGTATATTTGGCCTCGTAACAGATGTAACGAATGATGAATTGAATGATATGGTAGAACTTCAAGTGAAGAGCATCTATAAACTATTATCAATGGCACTGCCATCTATGATTCAGCGGAGAAGTGGTAATATTATACTTGTTTCGTCTATATGGGGCCAAATTGGCGCATCATGTGAAGTGCTTTACTCAATGGTAAAAGGTGCACAAAATTCATATGTGAAAGCTTTAGCAAAAGAAGTTTCATTAAGTGGATTAAGAGTTAACGCGGTGGCACCAGGTGCAATTGAAACAGAAATGTTACATGTATTTTCAGAAGAGGATAAGAATGAAATTGCTGAAGAGATTCCGTTAGGCAGGTTGGGACTACCAGAAGAAGTAGCGAAAACAGTGTCATTCCTCGTATCGCCAGGTGCATCTTACATAACTGGACAAATTATCGGAGTGAATGGTGGTTGGCATTGCTAAAAAATTCTTACATAAAAAATAAAAAACTGTACAAATTAAGCATGATTCTATTACTAAATAGTGAGGTGCTTAAACATGTCAGTTTTAGATAATTTTGATCAGTGGAAGAGCTTTTTAGGAGAACGTTTAGAACAAGCAGAAGGAAAAGGGCTTAATAGTGGTGCTGTATCAGATATGGCATTTCGTGTTGGTGATTATTTAGCAAATGAAGTAGAAGCGCGCAACGATCAAGAGAAATTATTGTCTGAGCTTTGGAAGGTTGCTGATGAACAAGAGCAACATACAATTGCAAACTTAATGGTAAAGTTTGTACAACATAAGTAAAAAATAGAGAGGAGATTCTCCTCTCTATTTTTTTTGTATAATAATAACGCGGGATAGATTATACATTTAGCTTCCCTATTAAGGTGAAATCATATAATATAGTACGTAGGTGTAAAGTAAGCAAGGGGAGTGATCTTGGATGATTGAATGGTATTTTGAATATGAAATACATAAAAACCGACCTGGCTTGCTTGGTGACGTTTCTTCGTTAATCGGTATGCTCGGCATTAATATTGTCACAATTAATGGTGTAGATAATGCACGACGTGGATTACTTCTTATGTGTGATAATCAAGAGCAAATCTCTAGACTTGAATCAATTTTAAATACGATGGATAACATAACGGTAACGAAATATCGTCCGCCAAAGCTAAGAGATAAGCTAGCGGTTAGACATGGTAGGTACATACAACGAGATGCAGATGATAAGAAAACATTTCGTTTTGTGCGTGATGAATTAGGATTACTTGTAGACTTTATGGCTGAAATAATGAAAAAAGAAGGTCATAAACTAATCGGGATACGAGGAATGCCTCGTGTCGGAAAAACAGAATCCATTGTTGCCGCAAGTGTTTGTGCAAATAAAAGATGGTTATTTGTATCATCTACTCTTATTAAGCAAACTGTTCGTAGTCAATTGATTGAGGATGAGTATAGCGACGACAATATTTTCATCTTAGATGGAATCGTGTCAACAAAGCGTGCTAACGAAAGGCATTGGCAGCTTGTTCGTGAAATTATGAGGTTGCCTGCAACGAAAGTTGTGGAACATCCTGACGTATTTGTGAGTCAGTCAGAATACACATTGGATGATTTTGATTATATTATCGAGTTGCGTAACGATTATGATGAAGAAATTCAATATAATTTAGTAGATGAAATTGAGCAAGGTACGCAAAATAATTTCTCTATGTTTGACTTTTAAAGAAATATTGAGGTGTTAGTAGTGACAGAATTAGGACAAAAGCTGAAAGAAGCAAGAGGAACGAAAGGCTTGTCTATTGATCAGCTGCATGAGATTACAAAAATTCAAAAACGCCATTTAGTAGCGATTGAGGAAGGCAATTATGATGTATTGCCAGGAGCTTTTTATGCGCGCGCATTCATTAAACAATACGCAGATGCGGTTGGATTAAATGGAGAGGAACTACTTGTAGAATATCAGAGTACGATACCACAATCTGAAAAACGTGACGTTCCGCAAGTGTCAACAGGACAAAAAACGCAAGAAACAATGCAAAAATCTTCATCATGGCCAATTGCAGATCATATGCCGAAAATCTTGATTGCGCTGTTAGTAATCGCATTTGGAGTGGTAATTTGGTTTGTTTTCCAAGCGTTAACTGGAAAAGGTGATGAGAAAGTTCCGAATGCTCAAAGTGAGAAAATTGAAGTTAAAAAAGCGGAAAACTCTCCGTTAGATACAAAGAAAGATGAAGTGAAAGCGGAAGAGCCGAAAAAAGAGGAACCAAAGAAAGAAGAACCAAAGAAAGAAGAACCGAAGAAAGAGGAACAACCAGCACAGCCGACTGGACAACAAGAAGTGAAAGTAGTTGGTACAACTGGTAAAGTATCTACTTTGGAAATTCATAACAATAAAACATTAGAACTGGAATTATCGGGTAAAGGTGCGAGTTATGTAGATGTTAAAGATGACGCGGGGAATGAAATTCTAAACACTACAGTACAAGAGGGCCAAATAGAAAAACATGATGTATCAACAGTAAAAGAAGTGCGACTTAATATTGGAAATGCAACGAATGTTGAAGTTAAACTGAATGGCCAAGTGGTCGCTTATCCGTTGGATCCAGAAAAAGAACTTCACCAAAGATTGGTGATAAAAAACCAAGGGATAGAGCAACCAGCACAATAACAGTCATCGCTTCGATGACTTTTTTCAATGAACAAATGTTTTTGATATGATGGAGGAATAGCTGTGAATTTACCAAATAAAATTACAATATCTAGAATCTTCTTAATTCCAATTTTTATGGTAATTATGTTAGCACCATTTGATTGGGGCTCATACACAATTGGTGATGTTGATTTACCAATTCAACATTTAGTGGGGGCACTTATTTTTATTGTTGCTTCGGCTACAGATTGGATTGATGGATATTACGCAAGAAAGTATAATCTTGTAACGAATTTAGGGAAGTTTCTTGACCCGTTAGCTGATAAATTACTTGTTTCAGCAGCACTTATCACGTTAGTTGAGATGCAATACGTACCTGCTTGGATTGTTATTGTAATTATAAGCCGTGAGTTTGCAGTAACAGGTTTACGTCTTGTACTTGCTGGAACAGGAGAAGTAGTGGCAGCAAATCAGTTAGGAAAAATTAAGACGTGGACACAAATTATTGCGATTGCAGCGTATTTATTACACGATGTACCTTTAAATTTAATCCATATCCCAGTTGCTGATATCTTTATATGGATTGCATTATTCTTTACTGTGATTTCAGGGTGGGATTATTTTTGGAAAAATAGAGCTGCTTTTGTAAACTCAAAATAGAAGTTTATGGGGGAATTGGGATGAATGCTGAAATTATTGCGGTTGGAACTGAATTATTACTTGGACAAATTGCAAATACAAATGCCCAGTTTTTATCTGAAAAGTTAGCTTCAATTGGAATTAATGTGTACTACCATACTGTAGTTGGAGATAATAACAAGCGATTACAGCAGGCGATTGAAGTTGCGGAAGAACGTGCTGACATGCTTATTTTCACAGGTGGATTAGGCCCGACAAAAGATGATTTGACGAAAGAAACGATATCTTCTTGTTTGGGTGAAGAGCTTGTGTATGATGAAAAGGCATTAGCATCGATAAGCGATTATTTTAAGCGTACAGGTCGCGAGTTCACAGAGAATAATAAAAAGCAGGCGCTCGTTTTGAATGGAGCAACTGTATTTGCGAATGATCATGGTATGGCACCTGGTATGGGGTTAAATAAGAACGGGAAAGTTTATATTTTATTACCAGGACCACCGAAAGAGATGAAGCCGATGTATATAAGTTATGTAGAGCCTTTTTTACGTAACTTTACAACAGGAGAAAACATTTATTCTCGTGTGCTTCGATTCTTCGGGATTGGAGAGTCTCAATTAGAAGTGAAAGTGCAAGATTTAATTGATGGACAAACGAACCCGACAATCGCCCCCCTTGCGAATGATGGAGAAGTGACACTACGTTTAACTGCCAAACATCAAAATGCTGATGAAGCGGCGAAACTCATCCAGCATATGGAAGATTTGGTTTTAGAAAGAGTAGGAGAATTTTTTTACGGGTATGATCAAGAGTTTCTGCATGAAAAGGCAATAGAGTTATTGAAGAAAAAAGGATTAACTTTAGCATGTGCAGAAAGTTTAACCGGTGGTCTCTTCGGCAATCAAGTAACAGAAAGCGCTGGTGTGTCTTCAGTATTTAAAGGCGGTGTGATTTGTTATCATAATGATGTGAAGCAACATGTTTTGCATGTTCCTGAAGGAGTGTTATCTACTGACGGTGCAGTTAGTAAAGAATGTGCTCGTTATCTTGCTGAAAATGTTAAGGGCTTATTAAAAGCGGATATCGGAATTAGTTTCACTGGGGTAGCAGGACCGGATGCTTCAGAGCATAAGGAGCCGGGAACAGTATTCGTTGGATTAGCGATTAAGGATGAACCAACTGTAGTCTTTCCTCTTAATTTAAGTGGAAGTCGTCAACAAATTAGGGAACGTTCGGTGAAATATGGATTTTATCATTTGTATAAAAAGCTAGAAGAGATATGAGTCTCTTCTAGCTTTTTTTTTACGTTAAAATTCAGCTTTGTTTAATGGAAAATAAAAAAAACGAATAAATGTTCGATTTTTGTTGGCAAATTGAATTAAAAATAGGTATAATAAGATTAGCAATTCAGTTAAGGAGGAATTTTGAATGAGTGATCGTCAAGCAGCGTTAGATATGGCGTTAAAACAAATAGAGAAGCAATTCGGTAAAGGTTCAATTATGAAATTAGGAGAACAAGCGGAGCGTAGAGTTTCTACAATTTCAAGTGGTTCTTTAGCACTTGATGTGGCACTAGGGGTAGGCGGATACCCACGTGGCCGTATTATCGAAATTTATGGACCAGAAAGTTCAGGTAAAACAACAGTTTCATTACACGCAATCGCTGAAGTACAGCGTCAAGGCGGACAAGCAGCGTTCATTGATGCGGAGCATGCGATGGATCCTGTATATGCACAAAAATTAGGCGTTAACATAGATGAATTACTATTATCACAACCTGATACAGGGGAGCAAGGTTTAGAAATCGCAGAAGCACTTGTACGAAGTGGCGCGGTTGATATTATCGTAATTGACTCTGTAGCAGCTCTTGTACCGAAAGCTGAGATCGAAGGAGACATGGGTGACTCACACGTAGGTTTACAAGCTCGTTTAATGTCTCAAGCACTTCGTAAACTTTCAGGTGCAATTAATAAATCGAAAACAATCGCAATCTTTATTAACCAAATTCGTGAAAAAGTTGGGGTTATGTTCGGGAACCCAGAAACAACTCCAGGTGGTCGCGCGTTGAAATTCTATTCAACTGTCCGTCTTGAAGTACGTCGTGCGGAGCAATTAAAGCAAGGTAATGACATCGTTGGTAATAAAACGAAAGTAAAAGTAGTTAAAAATAAAGTGGCACCACCATTCCGTGTTGCTGAAGTTGATATTATGTACGGAGAAGGTATTTCAAGAGAAGGTGAAATCTTAGATATGGCTTCTGAGCTTGATATCGTTCAAAAGAGTGGTGCTTGGTACTCTTATAATGAAGAGCGTTTAGGGCAAGGTCGTGAAAATTCGAAGCAATTCCTAAAAGAGAATACGGATTTAAGAGAGGAAATTGCTTTCTTCGTTCGTGACCATCACGGAATTGGTGAAGACTCTGGTGTGGAAGACACGGAAGATTCAACTCTTCAAGATTAAAAAATAAAAGACACGGTCCCGTGTCTTTTATTTTTAATTATTATGAAAGCGTTGTATATCGTTGAAGGGAAAATATTTAATCTGCTTAAAAGGCTATGTATAAAGAGGAATATATGCATGTTTTATATGAATAAACTGGAATTTACTAAGGTTTTCCAGGATAATATGCTATCTGCTTTTTACATTCATATATGAATTAGGCCTGAAGGTAAAGAAAGTAAAAGTAGACAACGCTTGACAATGAAAATTGCGATAGATACAATGAGAATGTATATTTTTTCTTATATACGAAACACTCTTCTCAAGAAGAGAAGTAATATTCGGAGTAAGACTTAAATCTTGCCGAAATAATAATATGACATTTTAATTGTGAAATGAAGAAAGTCCCTTAAAAAAGTGGGACGACGGTCTTTGCTGTATGTTGGTATTCAATGTACATGCCGACAGTCTTTTTTCATTCATAGCAAGGGGAGGTGAAATCATGAGTAGTACAGTTTGGATACTCATCTCCATTTTGCTTGCAACAGTCGGTGCAGTTGTTGGCTTTTTTGTTCGAAAGTCTATTGCTGAAGCGAAGATTAACGGTGCAGCTAATGAAGCGAAACGTATTCTAGACGAAGCGAATCGTGAGGCTGAAGCACTTAAGAAAGAAGCGCTTTTAGAAGCAAAGGATGAAATTCATACACTTCGTACAGAAGCTGAATTAGAAATTCGTGACCGTAGAAGCGAATTACAAAAACAAGAAAATCGTTTAATGCAAAAAGAAGAGAACCTTGATCGTAAAGACGAAACGCTCGACAAACGCGAGCAACAGTTAGAAAAGAAAGAGGATTCTCTTGTAGCGAGACAACAACAGATTGAAGAGTTGGAAAGCAAAGTGGGAGAGTTAGTTCAAAAGCAACAAACAGAATTAGAGCGCATTTCCAATCTGACACGCGAACAAGCGAAAGCAATTATTCTTGGTAAAGTAGAAAGTGAAGTTTCTCATGAAATTGCCGTGATGGTAAAAGAAAGTGAAGTTCGTGCGAAAGAAGAAGCGGATAAGAAAGCAAAAGAAATCTTATCTCTTGCAATGCAAAGATGTGCAGCTGATCATGTTGCTGAAACAACCGTTTCGGTTGTAAATCTTCCAAATGACGAAATGAAGGGACGTATTATCGGACGTGAAGGTCGAAATATTCGTACGTTAGAAACGTTAACGGGTATTGACCTAATTATAGATGATACACCAGAAGCGGTTATCCTTTCTGGATTCGACCCAATTCGTCGTGAAACAGCTCGTATCGCTCTTGATAAACTAGTACAGGACGGACGTATTCACCCAGCGCGTATTGAAGAGATGGTCGAAAAATCAAGACGTGAAGTGGACGAGTATATTCGCGAAGTCGGAGAGCAAACAACGTTTGAAGTGGGTGTTCACGGATTACATCCAGATTTAATTAAGATTTTAGGTCGTTTAAAATACCGTACAAGTTATGGACAAAACGTCTTAAAACACTCTATGGAAGTTGCATATTTAACTGGACTTATGGCAGCGGAGCTTGGTGAGGATGAAAAACTAGCAAGACGTGCTGGTCTATTACATGATATCGGTAAAGCGATTGATCATGAAGTAGAAGGTAGCCACGTTGAAATTGGTGTCGAACTCGCAACGAAGTATAAAGAGCACCCTGTAGTTATAAACAGTATTGCATCTCACCATGGGGACACAGAACCAACTTCTATCATTGCAGTTTTAGTTGCAGCAGCAGATGCATTATCAGCTGCAAGACCTGGAGCTCGTAGTGAAACACTTGAGAACTATATTCGTCGTCTTGAAAAGTTAGAAGAGATTTCAGAGTCTTATGAAGGCGTAGAAAAATCTTTCGCGATTCAAGCAGGAAGAGAAGTTCGTATTCTGGTAAAACCAGATACAATTGATGATTTAGAAGCTCATCGTTTAGCTCGTGATATTCGAAAACGTATTGAAAATGAACTGGACTATCCAGGACATATTAAAGTAACTGTTATTCGTGAAACACGTGCAGTGGAATACGCAAAATAAAGTGGTGAAACACCACTTTATTTTTTTGTGTTGGAATTGGTTAAAATAAAGGAAATTAGCATACAAGTGAAACAAACTTATAATACATATATTGTAAGAAAATCACTTGAAGCTATAGTAATAAAAAATGTAGTACATAGGAAGGGTAAGACATATGAGAATATTATTTGTTGGGGATGTAGTAGGATCTCCTGGTAGAGGTATGATTCAACAATACGTACCGGCATTAAAGAAAAAATATACACCTACAGTAACCATTATTAATGGAGAAAATGCAGCAGGTGGACGTGGAATCACAGAAAAAATATATCGAAACTTTTTAGAATGCGGAGCACAAGCAGTTACACTTGGAAACCATGCTTGGGATAACCGTGAAGTATTTGAATTTATTGATGATGCAAAATATCTTGCAAGACCAGCTAACTTCCCAGAAGGAACTCCAGGAAAAGGGCTTATCTTTGTAAATTGTAATGGAACAGAAGTTGCAGTTATTAACTTACAAGGACGTACATTCCTTCCTCCAATCGATTGTCCATTCCGTAAAGTGGATGAATTAATTAACATTGCAAAAAAACGTACGAATATTATCTTTGTTGATTTCCATGCGGAAACTACAAGTGAAAAACAAGCGTTAGGTTGGTATGTAGATGGTCGTGCTACAGCGGTAGTAGGTACACATACGCATGTTCCGACAGCAGATAATCGTATTTTACCAAGTGGAACGGCATATATCACAGATGTTGGTATGACAGGACCGTACGATGGAATTTTAGGTATGGATCGAGAAGCGGTATTGAAGAAGTTTTTAACAAACTTACCAGTACGATTTGAAGTGACAAATGGTAGAACACAATTAAGTGCAGTGCTAATTGATGTGGACCCTAATACAGGAAAAGCTAAGAAAATTCAGCGTATCTTAATTAATGATGATCAACCATTTTTTGAGTAATTTTAAGGTAAAAATTAGAAAAGTTATTATTTTTTAATTTTTTAGAAAAATTACAGAAATTTAGCAGGAATACGTGTCATTCCTCGTGAATATAAGTTAAAGTGAAATAATTGCTAATACTTTTTATAGAAACGAGGAGGAAACGCGGAATGGAAATATTAAAAGTTAAAGCAACGTCGGTCCCTAATTCTGTAGCTGGTGCACTTGCAGGTGTTATTCGCGAACGCGGAACAGCAGAAATTCAAGCCATTGGTGCAGGTGCATTGAACCAAGCGGTAAAGGCAGTAGCAATTGCAAGAGGATTTGTAGCGCCTAGTGGTTTGGACCTGATTTGTATCCCAGCGTTTACGGATATTATGATTGATGGGGAAGAACGTACAGCAATAAAATTAATTGTAGAACCTCGTTAAGTTTTAAACAACCTGTTTGCAGTATGCAAACAGGTTGTTTTTATAATGGAGGAATGAAAATGAAAATTTTTGATGCTCATTGTGATGTGCTTCTTCAGTTATGGAGTGCACAAGGGAAAAAGGATTTTAAACATGATCCGCAATTACATATTACATTTGAACAGTTAAAGAGAAGAAAAGGAAGTATACAATGTTTTGCTATATATGTGCCAGAAACAGTGGCATATGAAAACCGATTTGAAGTAGCATTGCAAATGGTAGATATTTTTTATAATGAAATTTTATCCCTGCCAGGTATGAAGTTTATTCAGACAAAAGATGATATTAACATGTTAAAACAGGACGAGATTGGAGCGATATTAACACTAGAAGGATGCGAAGCAATTGGAAAAGATGCAATGAAATTACGGTTGTTGTATCGCCTAGGAGTACGTTCTTTTGGACTAACATGGAATTATGCCAATCTATTAGCTGATGGTGCGCTAGAGACACGTGGGGCAGGTTTAACGACTTCTGGTAAACATGTTGTACAAGAACTGAATGCGTTACATGTATGGACTGATGTGTCTCATTTGAATGAAAGAAGTTTTTGGGATGTGATAGAAATTGCAAAAAATCCTATTGCTTCCCACTCAAATTGTATGAAACTTTGTCAGCACCCACGTAATTTAAACGATGAACAACTTAAAGCTCTTATAAAGCGAAATGGCATGATCGGTGTCACTTTTGTACCACAGTTCCTAACAAATGAAAAGCAAGCAAATGTAGCAGATATAATGAGACATATCGAATATATTTGTTCATTAGGTGGAGAGAACAATATAGGGTTTGGTTCGGATTTTGATGGGATAGTAGAAACAGTTGTAAATGTATCAGCGTATCGAGATTATGAAAATGTAATGAATGAGCTTTGTAAACACTATGCTACATCTACTGTAGAGCGATTTTTATATGATAATTTTGTTGAACATATCGGCTTTTAAGATTTTTGTTTTAAAAATCCAGAAAAATTAGAATTAATTCATTTGATATTATTGCTTTTTTTAAGACCTAATACTAGAATGAAAAACAAAATAGCTTTATACTAAAGATTCAGGGAAATCAGAAGAGGCATAATTTGCGTCCGTTGTAGTTTATTTGTATAAAAAATGCTAAACTATTACTGTAAAAAAATACACTACAATGAATGCAGCCAAAAGGGGTGTAGGAGATGATTAGTCAACTTTCATGGAAAGTTGGAGGCCAACAAGGTGAAGGAATTGAAAGTACAGGAGAAATCTTCTGTATTGCATTAAACCGATTAGGATATTACCTATACGGTTACCGCCACTTCTCATCACGTATTAAAGGCGGCCATACAAATAATAAAATTCGCGTAAGTACAACAGAAGTACGTGCGATCTCAGATGATTTAGATATTTTAATTGCTTTTGATCAAGAAACTATTGATTTTAACTTCCACGAACTACGTCCAGGTGGAATTGTAGTTGCGGATGCGAAATTTAATCCAACAATACCTGATAATACAGATGTAAATCTATATGTGATACCGTTTACAGATATTGCTTCAGAATTAGGCACATCATTAATGAAAAACATGGTTGCTGTTGGGGCATCAAGCGCGGTATTAGGATTAGATGAAACAGCTTATTTAGATGTTGTTGAAGAGATCTTTGGTCGTAAAGGAGAGCAAGTTGTTCAAAAGAATATGGACGCAATTAAACGTGGCTCTCAATATATGAAAGAATTGCTAGGTGAGAAAGTAAACATGATGCAGCTTGAAAAAGCTGATGGTAAGAAACGCATGTTTATGATTGGAAACGATGCAATCGCATTTGGTGCGGTAGCTGGTGGTGCTCGCTTTATGTCTGCATATCCAATTACACCTGCATCTGAAATTATGGAATACTTAATTAAAAAATTGCCAAAAGTTGGCGGGACAGTAATCCAAACTGAGGATGAAATTGCAGCTTGTACAATGGCAATCGGTGCAAACTATGCTGGTGTTCGTACATTAACTGCATCTGCTGGTCCAGGTCTATCTTTAATGATGGAAGCGATTGGTTTAGCGGGTATTACAGAGACACCATTAGTAATTGTTGATACACAACGTGGTGGTCCAAGTACAGGATTACCAACGAAACAAGAGCAGTCGGATTTAATGGCGATGATTTACGGTACGCACGGTGAGATTCCAAAAATCGTAATGGCGCCAAGTACAGTTGAAGAAGCTTTCTATGATATTGTAGAAGCGTTTAACTTAGCTGAAGAATATCAAGTACCTGTTATTTTCTTAACTGATTTACAACTTTCTTTAGGAAAACAAACGGTAGAACCGCTTACGTTAGATAAAGTGGAAATTCGTCGCGGTAAGTTGGATTTAGAAGCGGAATTACCAGAACGTGAAAATAAAGCATACTTCAAGCGTTATGAAGTAACAGAAGATGGCGTTTCACCACGTGTTTTACCTGGTATGAAAAATGGTGTTCACCATGTTACAGGTGTAGAACATGATGAAACTGGTAAACCATCTGAATCAGCAATAAACCGTAAAGATCAAATGGACAAACGTTTCCGTAAAATGGAGAACTTGAAGTTTAATACCCCTGTCTATAAAAATGTTAAGCATGAAGAAGCGGACGTATTGCTTGTTGGGTTTAACTCAACTCGTGGTGCAATCGAAGAAGCAATGGAGCGTTTAGAACAAGAGGGTATGAAAGTAAACCATGCTCATGTGCGTTTAATTCACCCGTTCCCAACAGCTGAAATCGATCCACTTGTGAAAAATGCGAAGCGTGTTGTAGTGGTAGAAAACAACGCAACAGGTCAGCTTGCTAACATTATGAAAATGAATCTTGGTAACGGCGAGAAAATTTCTAGTCTTTTAAAATATGATGGGAACCCATTCTTGCCGAAAGAGATTTACAACGAATGCAAAAAAGGGGTTGTATTAAATGGCAACATTTAAGGACTTTCGTAACAGTGTAAAACCAAACTGGTGCCCAGGTTGCGGAGACTTCTCGGTGCAAGCTGCAATTCAACGTGCGGCAGCTAACGTTGGCTTAAATCCAGATGAACTTGCTGTTATTTCTGGTATCGGCTGTTCAGGTCGTATTTCAGGTTATATTAATTCATATGGTGTGCATAGTATTCATGGTCGTGCCCTTCCAATTGCACAAGGTGTAAAAATGGCAAACCGTGATTTAACAGTTATCGCATCAGGTGGTGACGGTGATGGATTTGCGATTGGTATGGGACATACAATCCATTCTATTCGTCGTAACATTGACATTACGTACATCGTAATGGATAACCAAATTTACGGATTAACAAAAGGGCAAACTTCACCACGTAGTGAAGCTGGATTTAAAACGAAAAGTACGCCACAAGGTTCAATTGAACCGTCACTAAATGTTATGGAAATGGCTTTAACAGCTGGTGCAACATTTGTGGCGCAAAGCTTTTCAAGTGATTTAAAAGAATTAACCCAAATTATTGAAGCTGGTATTAACCATAAAGGATTTTCATTAATTAACGTATTCAGCCCATGTGTTACTTACAATAAAGTAAATACTTACGATTGGTTTAAAGAGAATTTAACAAAACTAAGTACAGTAGAGGGATACGATCCGTCGAATCGCATGATGGCTATGCAAACGTTAATGGAAAATAACGGATTGGTAACAGGTTTAATATATCAAAATACAGCACAACCTTCATACCAAGAACTAGTAAAAGGCTATAGTGAGAAGCCTTTAGTGCAATCTGATTTAAATATGGATCAGAAAATGTTTGATGAGCTTGTTGCTGAATTTATGTAATGTAAGAAGAGGAGGTTGCCATTTGGCAACCTTTTTTAATGAGTAAAAATATAAGGTAGTCTTATTTACTTAGAAAATTCAGAATGGTAAAATAATATATAAATCGTTGTATGAAAATTGCATGTTCATTAACTAGGAAATGTAATAATAGGATAAGCCTTCTTCTTTGTAAAAATTGGCGAAACACTTCATACTATGGTAATGTGTATAGGAATAAAGCAATATGCTTTTGGGTAGGACAAAAAGAAATGTTAAAAGGGAATGTCTATTTGTGTGTGGGGAAGACTTCATTTTTATGAATGATTAGATTGACTACTCAAGTTTCAAAGGACAAGTTATCTCTCAAGCTATCTAACCATTTTTGAAGTGAGTCTAAGCGCATTAAAATGGACTATAGAGTGTGTATAGTTAAGGGTGAAAGGAGATTACCGATGAACGAGCAACAACGATTAGCAAGTCAACAAGCAAATTCCTCTACGAAAAAAGAAGAGAAAGATTATAGTAAATACTTTGAAAGTGTATACCAACCACCTTCCTTAAAAGACGCGAAAAAACGAGGGAAAGAAGAAGTTAAAATTGAACGGGATTTTGGCTTACCTGAAGAGTTTCGCGAATTTGGTACAGGAAGAAAGTTTTATATTCGTACATATGGTTGTCAAATGAATGAGCATGATACAGAAGTAATGGCTGGTATTTTCACTGCACTTGGATATGAACCAACTTTTTCAACTGAAGAAGCAGATGTAGTACTATTAAATACTTGTGCCATTCGTGAAAATGCTGAAAATAAAGTGTTCGGTGAACTAGGTCATTTAAAGTCATTAAAACGGAGAAATCCGGACCTTTTAATTGGTGTATGTGGTTGTATGTCGCAAGAAGAATCTGTTGTAAATAAAATTATGCAAAAAAATCAGCATGTAGATATGGTGTTTGGAACACATAATATTCATAGATTACCGTACATTCTAAAAGATGCAATGTTCTCAAAGGAGACGGTAGTTGAAGTTTGGTCAAAAGAAGGAGATGTAATTGAAAACCTTCCGAAAGTACGCCGTGGTGATATTAAAGCTTGGGTAAATATTATGTATGGCTGTGATAAGTTCTGTACATATTGTATCGTACCTTATACACGCGGAAAAGAGCGAAGCAGACGTCCAGAAGACATTATCCAAGAGATCCGTCATTTAGCTGCGAATGGTTATAAAGAAATTACGTTACTTGGGCAGAACGTAAATGCATACGGTAAAGACTTTGAAGATATAGAATACGGTCTTGGCGATTTAATGGACGAACTCCGTAAAGTTGATATTGCCCGTATTCGTTTTACAACGAGCCATCCACGTGATTTCGATGATCACTTAATTGAAGTGCTTGGAAAAGGTGGAAACTTAGTAGAACATATTCACTTACCAGTTCAATCTGGAAGCACAGATATGTTAAAAATTATGGCGCGGAAATATTCGCGCGAGCATTATTTAGAGCTTGTAAGAAAAATTAAAGAAGCAATTCCAAACGCGGTATTCACAACTGATATTATCGTCGGTTTCCCAAATGAAACAGACGAGCAATTTGAAGAAACGATGTCGTTATATCGTGAAGTAGGATTTGATACTGCCTTTACCTTTATTTATTCTCCGCGCGAAGGTACACCAGCTGCAAAAATGAAAGATAATGTACCGATGGAAGTAAAGAAAGAACGTCTACAACGCTTAAATGCATTAGTAAATAAATTGGCAATTGAAAAGAATGATGGTTATAAAGGTCAAATTGTAGAAGTGCTAGTTGATGGGGAAAGTAAAAATAACGCGGAAGTACTTGCAGGTTATACTCGTACGAATAAACTTGTAAACTTCGTTGCTCCAAAATCTTTAATTGGTCAGCTTGTGAAAGTAAAAGTAACGGACGCAAAAACTTGGTCTCTTAACGGAGAACTAGTTGAAGAGCCGATTGAGGTGGAATAATAGATGAAAGCATATACGAAAGATGAAATTGTTGAGCAAGCAAAAGAATTAGCAAAAATGATCTCTGAAACAGAAGAAGTCGATTTCTTTAAGAAAGCAGAGGCGCAAATTCATAAAAATGAAAATGTAAAGCGTGCAATTGATGAAATTAAAGCACTGCAAAAGCAAGCAGTAAACTTGCAGCATTACGGGAAATGGGAAGCTTTGAAAAAAGTAGAAGCTGAAATTGATGCCCTGCAAGATAAAATAGATAGTATCCCAGTTGTACAAGAATTTAAATCTTCACAAACATATGTAAATGACTTACTACAGTTAGTTGCCAGTACGATTTCTAACAACGTTACAGATGAAATATTAATTTCAACTAATGGCGATGTATTGAAGGGTGAAACGGGCGCAGAGGTAGAAAGTAAAAAAGGGAATTGTGGTTGTTAAAGAGATGTCGAATTGACATCTCTTTTTTTAGTGGGTTAAACGTAAGTTCTTCTCGAAAAAAGAATGACACATTCCGCTATTGTCACGCATATGATTAAGTGAATAGTGATTGAGGAGGGTTACGAATGTCCGAATTTAGAGAGATTATTACAAAAGCAGTGGTTGGAAAAGGACGTAAGTATACAAAGTCAACGCATACATGTGAATCGAATAATGAGCCAACAAGTATTTTAGGGTGCTGGGTAATTAACCACTCGTACGAAGCAAGAAAGAATGGAAAGCATGTAGAAATTGAAGGTTTCTATGATGTGAACACTTGGTATTCATTTGATGGTAATACAAAGACAGAAGTTGTAACAGAACGTGTGAACTACACGGATGAAGTAAGTATTGGGTATCGTGATAAAAACTTTTCTGGTGATGATTTAGAAATTATTGCTCGTGTTATTCAGCCACCAAATTGTTTAGAAGCTCTTGTATCACCAAATGGTAATAAAATTGTTGTAACTGTAGAACGTGAATTTGTAACAGAAGTAGTTGGAGAAACGAAAATTTGTGTAAGTGTTAACCCTGAAGGTTGTGTAGAATCAGACGAGGATTTCCAAATCGAAGATGATGAGTTTGAAGAATTAGATCCGAACTTTATCGTTGATGCTGAAGAAGAGTAATAGAAAGCTAGGGAGAAGTTCTTCCTAGCTTTTTACTTTACATAAGTAGTGCTTGAATGAACATGACTCCTTATGAAATGTGCTATAATGAAGAAAGACTCCTGAAATAGGAGATATGGATGTCCGTGAAGTGTGACATATATGAAAATTGATTACTATGTAAGAATTATGGAGGAAAAGTATGACTCAATATACCCCTATGATACAGCAATATTTAAAGGTTAAGGCAGACTATCAAGATGCCTTTTTATTTTTCCGATTAGGTGATTTTTATGAAATGTTCTTTGAAGATGCGATTAAAGCAGCTCATGAACTTGAAATTACATTAACGAGCCGAGATGGTGGTAGTAGTGATCGTATACCGATGTGCGGTGTACCGCATCATGCGGCTAAAAACTATATTGAACAACTTGTTGAAAAAGGCTATAAAGTAGCGGTTTGTGAGCAAGTAGAAGACCCAAAAACAGCTAAAGGTGTAGTGCGCCGTGAAGTCGTACAACTCATTACGCCAGGAACGATGATGGAAGGGCGTACGATTGATGAGAAAGAAAATAACTTCTTAGCAGCATTAACACATTTTGAAGATGGATCATATGCTTTAGCTTGTAATGATTTAACGACTGGACAAAATACAGTAACGTTGTTAACAGGCTCAGTAGAAGATATTTTATTAGAATTGTATGCAACTGGTTCAAAAGAAATTGTTGTAGATTCTACATTTTCGAAAGATGAATTAAATAAATTAACTGAAACATTAAAAATGACGATTTCGTATGAAGATGCAACAACTATTCCAGAAGGGTTAGAACATCTTGTGAAAAATGTTTCACAAGCAAAGTTAATTAAAGCAATTGGTCGCTTATTTAACTATGTCATAAGAACACAAAAACGTTCGTTAGATCACTTGCAACCAGTTGAAATTTATTATACGAACCAGTTTATGAAAATTGATGTGCATTCAAAGCGAAATTTAGAGCTGACAGAAACCCTTCGAACGAAAGAAAAAACAGGATCATTATTATGGCTATTAGATAAAACGAAAACAGCTATGGGTGGTCGTATGTTAAAACAGTGGATGGAACGTCCACTTATTCAGAAAGAAAAAGTTGAAGAGCGTTTAGAAATGGTTGAAACGTTTGTAAATGATTACTTCTTACGTGAAGATTTAAAAGAAAAGTTAAAAGAAGTATATGATCTAGAACGTTTAGCAGGGAAAGTTGCATTTGGTAATGTGAATGCACGGGACTTATTACAGTTAAGACGATCATTACTTCAAGTACCAGCTATTTTAGAAGCGATTAGTCTGTTAGATAATGCTTATGCAGCAAGGTTAATTCAAGGGGCAGATCCATGTGAGAGCTTAACTGAATTACTAGGAAGAAGTATTCAAGAAAACCCACCGCTTTCTATTAAAGATGGAGATATTATTAAAGACGGTTATAATGATAAGCTTGATCAATATCGTTACGTTAGTAAAAACGGAAAAACGTGGATCGCTGAGCTTGAAAAACGAGAGCGTGATATTACAGGAGTTAAATCGTTAAAAATCGGATACAATCGTATTTTCGGTTACTACATTGAAGTAACGAAGGCGAACCTTGCAGCATTACCAGAAGGCCGCTATGAGCGTAAACAAACGCTTGCTAATGCGGAACGTTTCATTACAGATGAGCTAAAAGAAAAAGAAACGTTAATCTTAGAAGCAGAAGAAAAAATTGTACAACTAGAATACGATTTATTTACAGCGCTTCGTGAAGAAGTAAAAGTATTTATTCCGAAATTACAACATTTAGCGAAAGTAATTAGTGAATTAGACGTACTGCAAAGTTTCGCGACAGTTAGTGAAGAAGAACAGTTTGTAAAACCTGTACTAACAACGAAGCGTGAAATCTTTATTAAAGATGGTCGTCATCCTGTCGTTGAAAAAGTATTGAACGGGAAATTGTATGTACCGAATGACTGTATTATGCCAGAGAAGATGGATGTCTTTTTAATTACAGGACCGAACATGTCGGGTAAAAGTACGTATATGAGACAATTAGCACTTGTAACTGTTATGTCGCAAATCGGTTGTTTCGTACCAGCAACTGAAGCAGTATTACCTGTATTTGATCAAATCTTTACGAGAATTGGTGCAGCGGATGATTTAATTTCAGGTCAAAGTACATTTATGGTCGAAATGCTAGAAGCGAAAAATGCCATTGCAAACGCATCAGAAAGAAGTTTAATTTTATTTGATGAAATTGGACGCGGTACATCTACGTATGATGGTATGGCCCTTGCACAAGCAATTATTGAACATATTCATGACCAAATTGGTGCGAAAACGTTATTCTCTACGCATTATCATGAATTGACGGTGCTAGAAGAAAGTTTAGATCAACTGAAGAATGTACACGTTTCAGCTATTGAAGAGAACGGAAAAGTAGTATTCCTTCATAAAATTCAAGACGGTGCAGCTGATAAAAGTTACGGAATTCACGTTGCGCAACTTGCGGAGCTTCCAGATAGCTTAATCGCTCGTGCGAAAGAAGTGTTAGCACAGCTTGAGGGACAGGAAGAAATTATTATTCCAAAGCGTGTAGAAGTGAAAGCGCAAGAAGTAATTCCAGAGCCTGTAGTTGTAAAAGAAGAACCAGCAGAGATACAAGAAACGAAAGTAGAGACTGAAGAAGAATCACAACTATCATTCTTTGGCGGAGAACAGTCTTCGAAAAAACAAGACAAGCCCGTTCTAGATGCAAAAGAAACGGCAGTGCTGACGCAAATTAAAAAAATTGATTTACTTGATATGACACCTTTAGAAGCGATGAACGAGCTGTATCGCTTACAGAAAAAGTTAAAGAAAGGATGAGTAAGTAGATGGGGAAAATTCGCAAACTCGATGACCAACTCTCTAACTTAATTGCGGCAGGGGAAGTAGTAGAGCGCCCTGCCTCAGTCGTAAAAGAACTTGTGGAAAATTCTATCGATGCGAATAGTACATCTATTGAAATCCACTTAGAAGAAGCTGGTTTATCAAAAATTCGCATCATTGATAATGGGGATGGCATTCCAGAAGAAGATTGTATCGTCGCTTTTGAACGACATGCGACGAGCAAAATTAAAGATGAAAATGATTTGTTTCGCATAAGAACACTCGGTTTCCGCGGTGAGGCATTGCCGAGTATTGCCTCAGTTAGTGAATTAGAATTAATCACTAGCACAGGTGATGCACCTGGTACACACCTTATGATTAAAGGTGGAGACATTATAAAGCAGGAAAAAACGGCGAGCCGAAAAGGAACAGATATTACGGTACAAAACTTATTCTTTAATACACCAGCGCGTCTTAAATATATGAAAACTATTCATACAGAGCTTGGGAATATTACAGATATCGTGTATCGTATTGCAATGTCACATCCAGAAGTATCTTTAAAGCTGTTTCATAATGAAAAGAAATTGCTTCACACATCAGGAAATGGTGATGTAAGACAAGTACTTGCATCGATTTACAGCATTCAAGTTGCGAAGAAGCTTATTCCAATTGAAGCTGAATCTTTAGATTTTACCATTAAAGGTTATGTAACATTACCAGAAGTAACGAGAGCATCTCGTAATTATATGTCAACGATCGTAAATGGCCGTTACGTTCGGAATTTCGTATTAATGAAAGCTATTCAGCAAGGATACCATACATTATTGCCAGTCGGACGATACCCAATCGGCTTCTTATCGATTGAAATGGATCCAATGCTTGTTGACGTTAATGTACATCCTGCGAAATTAGAAGTTCGTTTTAGTAAAGAACAAGAATTGCTAAAGCTTATCGAAGAAACATTGCAAGCAGCATTTAAAAAAATACAGCTCATCCCAGATGCAGGTGTAACAACAAAGAAAAAAGAAAAAGATGAAAGTGTGCAAGAACAGTTCCAGTTTGAGCATGCGAAACCGAAAGAACCATCTATGCCGGACATCGTTTTACCGACGGGCATGGATGAAAAACGAGAAGAGCCACTGGCTGTGAAACAGCCAGCACAACTGTGGCAACCGCCGAAGCAAGAATGGCAACCGCCACAGTCACTCGTAAGAGAAGAACAAAGTTGGCAACCATCTACTAAATCGATAATGGAAGAACCGATTCGAGAAGAGAAATTGTGGAACAGTAACGATGAAGATTTTGAATTAGAGGAATTGGAAGAAGAAGTTCAGGAAATAGAAGAGATTGAAATGAACGGTAATGACTTGCCACCACTTTATCCAATTGGACAAATGCATGGAACATATATTTTTGCTCAAAATGATAACGGCTTATATATGATTGACCAACATGCCGCACAGGAACGTATTAATTATGAATACTTCCGTGATAAAGTAGGAAGGGTAGCGCAAGAAGTACAAGAACTACTTGTACCGTACCGTATTGACTTGTCTCTTACTGAATTTTTACGTGTCGAGGAGCAACTAGAAGAACTGAAAAAAGTTGGACTATTCTTGGAGCAATTCGGCCATCAATCCTTTATCGTCCGCTCGCATCCAACGTGGTTCCCGAAAGGGCAAGAAACAGAAATTATCGACGAAATGATGGAGCAAGTCGTCAAACTAAAAAAAGTTGATATTAAAAAATTACGTGAAGAAGCAGCCATTATGATGAGCTGTAAAGCGTCCATTAAAGCAAATCAATATTTAACGAACGATCAAATATTTGCTTTACTGGAAGAACTACGTACAACAACAAACCCATACACATGTCCGCACGGAAGACCGATTCTTGTGCACCATTCTACTTATGAGTTGGAGAAGATGTTTAAGAGGGTTATGTAGGGATACTGTCATTTTTGATATGATTTCATAAAAAAGAAGCGATGAAATAAGTCGCTTCTTTTTTTGTTTGCATGTAGTTTAAGAGCTTTTTAAAAAAATTCTTCATCCTAGCCAAGTATAGAAAAATTATGTGAATCCATAGTTTCATATTTTTAATTTATATGTGCTTTCTCATTTTTTTGTAAGGAAAGAGATTTTTAATTTACAGACTTATCGGAATTATGTAAATTGTAGATAAAACCATAAAATGGGGTGTTTTTTATGTGTACGAGTTTGACATTACAGACAAAAAACGGTCAGCATCTTTTTGCAAGAACGATGGACTTCACATTAGATATGAATCAAGAAGTAATAATCATTCCTCGACATTACCAGTGGAATAATATAACGGGTGAAATCATTGATACGAAACATGCTACGGTCGGAATGGGTATTAATCATCAAGGAAGGATCATTATGGCGGACGGAGTAAATGAAGCTGGTATGACATGTGCAACACTCTATTTTCCAGGATTCGCTACTTATAGTCAAAGCATAGATGACAACAAAACGAATTTGGCTCCATTTGATTTTGTAACTTGGAGTCTGACACAATTCAATTCTGTCAAAGAGTTACAGAAATCTGTAGATAGCCTTACCTTTTTGGATATACCGTTACCGGATTTAGGACTTACGCCACCACTACATTGGATTTTAGCGGATAAATGGGGAGATTGCATTGTAATGGAGCCGACAAGTGAAGGATTAAAATTGTATGATAACCCACTAGGAGTGATGACGAATAGTCCGGAGTTTAATTGGCATTTACAAAATTTAAGACAATATATAGGCCTTAAATCGCAGCCATTCGCGCCAATTGAGTGGAGTAACTTATCATTAAGTGCTTTTGGTCAGGGCTCAGGTTCAATGGGACTTCCAGGGGATTTCACCCCGCCATCAAGGTTTGTGCGGGCTGCATATGGCAAACAAAACATTCAAGGTATAGATAGTGAAGAAGAGGGAGTATCGGCCCTATTTCATATCTTATCAAATTGCGAGGTTCCTAAAGGCGGAGTAATAACAGAAGAAGGTGTATTAGATAATACCATTTATACAAGCGTAATGTGTATGGAGTCCGGAACATATTATTATCACACCTACGATTGTAGACAAATTATAGCCATTCATTTATTTCATGAAAATTTAGATACAGATGAGATTAAAACCTATCCATTCCAACGGAAACAAAAAATATTTTATGAGAACTAAGTAGCCTTGAAACAACGTTTGGTAAATTTTTAAATATATATAATAGAGCAATAATGCCTATAAAAAGTAGGGATTGGAAGGGATATAAATTCAATCCAATGACTTCTAGAAGGCCCATTAAAGTACTATTAGGTGAAATAAACATGGACGTACTCCATTTATAAATAGTAAAGAACAAAAAAGTGTGGAAAATATCCATACTTTTTTGTTCTTCTATTATCTATGTATAAAAAAGCGCTGTATATCAGCACTTTTTAAAAGTACATGAATTGTATAAAAATATTTATACATTACTAAAAACATAACTATACGCTTATTTATTTTTATTATTATTAATTTTTTCCGTATATAACACCTGTTCTTTATAGTGTTTTTTTATTGGGAAAGTATGTGTACCAGAACCGTTTTTGAAATTTTTATTGATGGGGTTTTTTAGCGGGATTGTTGTAGTTTCAGTAAATTCATATGGATAGTTTATTTTAGATTTATCTTCAAACATGAAAATGCCTCCTTTTAGGATTTCCTGAATTCTTTACTATAACATGATATGCATATAGATTTTTTTTGGACTAGTTATTTATAGAGGTTAATGGAATTTAATTACGTACCTACTGAAATATTTCAAAGGAAAACAATGTGAGAAATATATGATCATGATTTATTTCATTTATTCGTGAAGAGAATATTGCATATATATTCGTTATAAATTGTTTTTATAATATGGTTTATATAGGGTTTTCCTGATAATATAATGCGGGAGATTATAGTGTTATTAGGTTATTAGGAACATTTAATGCTGTTTCATAACTGAAAGGAAATTGAAAAAAAACTGAAACTTTTCTCATAAAAATTCAATCTTACTTGAAAAATGAAAGGAAAATGAAATTTTCCGAAAGATATTCTTTGTTAAGATAAAAAGCATACATACAAAAAGTATTGACATATCTTAAAAATGTATTTTCAAGATATAGTGGGGGAAAAGATGAGAGTAGAAAAACAATTAATAAAAAAGATGTATTATGAAACATTTCTAATGGAGAATGGAACAAAACCACCTCTTGACGTGCTTGGAGAAGTTTATGTAAACGAAGAAAGAAATGAGATTTCTGATGGATCTTACATTCGTTTTGCACAAGGTGAATTTTATTATCAGCATCAAGATTTTGAAGCAGCTATTTTTAAATGGGAGAAAGTTAATAATGAATTAGCACCATGGGCACAAAAAAATATTGCGGATGCTTATTTCGAGCTTAATCAATTACAAGTTGCTGAAAATGTTTATACTTCTATTACTACTGATAATATAATATTGATGACAGAAATTAGACTACAATTACTTTCTCTTTACATAGAGCAAAATAATGTTGACTCTGCTTTCGCTGTTATTAAAGAAGCAGTTTCTTTAAATCCGGATTATCCAAATGTCACAAAAATTGCCCGTTCCTTTTATGAGGAGCAGCAAGATTTTGATAGTGCAGTAGAGCTTGCTGTGAATGAGTTAATTCGAACAGAATCTTATCCGTGGTTTGAGGTTTTAAAAGGATATATCGATAAAAGATTGACTAAACATATTGCACCAGATTATTTCTATGAAGTATTAGTTACATTAAATAATGTAGATCAAGTACAATTTACGCAAATGGTTTCATCACTTTGGAACAGTTATAAAAATGAACAAAATTACTTATTATGGCTTAACACAATAAATGAATTTTTCTTACATATTGAAATACATTCTTCCGATATATGGGACAAAATTTCTTCTCTTTATGAAGAAACGTACTTTGAATTAATTCAAGGTCAATATATGCTTAAACAATTGCACGACATCATTCCAAACTTGTTAACAAATTGGTTAAAGGTAGTCAATCCATCTTATGCTGTATTCCCATCAGCAGCTGTAATGGCATGGGATGAGATTTTCCCTTCTAAAATAGATTCAGCAAATATAAAACATGCGGAAAACCTGTTGTTATATTCTATTAATCATGTGAATGGCTTAGAGTATAGTTTGCATCTATTTGAATCTATTACAGAGTGGGCACAAGAGCATAATATAGAAATGGGTCACCGATTTAGATGGTTAGTTGGCGAACTCGCAGATTTAAGCACAAACCGCATTTTAGTAACAGGAACTTCAGGGAACGGAAAAACTACATTTATTAACTCTATATTAGGAGAAAATATAGTAGAAAAATCAATTTCAAATGTAGTAGTTTTAAAAGATGATGTTCATACAGAAATTAACGCCATAACAGACTCTGCAATTACAACAACGGAAGATATCTCTGATTACCATAATATGATGTCTCAACATCATCAAACATATAGAGATAGGGCATGTGTTGAATTTAAATTACCATGCAAATTTTTAAGTGAAAATAAACTTACATTTGTAGTTACACCTGGCTTTAATAGGAATAACGACACTAGAGATGAGATATTCGAATATTTAAACTCTGCAGACGAACTACTATTCGTATTGAATGCGGATTCACCTTTTACTGACAAAGAACGTGACATTCTACTAAGCATTCAAGAACATACACCAAATTTACAAATTCATTTCTTATTAAATAAAATCGATAACATATATAGTGAAGCAGAAGTGAAAAGAGTATTATATGATACGCAAGAGAGAATAAACACATATTTCCCGCAAGCGAGAATTTTCCCTTACTCTTCGCTATATACAAGTAGTCAACAATTAAATGAATTAACTGAGTTTATTCATTTTAACTTTAAACATAAAAATATAGATGTAGAACGTACTGAAAAGCTATTGTTCTTCATTCGAAAAACAATTACATATCTTTTGGATAAACGCGTTGAGAAAGAAAATAATTTAGTGGATGCGATTAATTGGAATGAAGATATGCTAGTGAAACTAAATGGTAGTATTAATAATCTTACTGCTTTTGAGAAGGAAAAAATTCATTTTATTACACAGTCATATCGCACCATGAAAACGGAAATTACGAACGATCTTACTGGAAATATTCCGAAGATATTACAGAGTTGTTCGGATTTAATTAGTGAAGAAAGTGATTTTGGGCACATGGATACGGAACTAAATAAAGCAATGAATGAGAGGGTGCATAAATACTTAGAACAAACGGTATTACCTAAACTTGCTCTTTCTATGCAAAATTGGATTGAAACTTCTAATAATGAGCTCCTTCAAAGTCAATCATATCTTGAAGAACTGAGTGAAGGACTTAATTCTTTATTTGGAGAAAATCGAATCCAGTTAGCATGTGATTTTAAAGTGCTTGATGACTGGCGCAGAGATGCTGACAGAATGACGACTAGAATACAAATGGATGAAGTAAATATTTTACGTCGATTTACACCAGCACAATTTTTACTGAAAAGTGCTGGTAAATTATTTGGAGTTCTTCCTAAAAACAAAGGTATGCTATATAACAAATATAAACAGTATGTAGAAAATGAAGATTATACTGAGGTAACAACTTCTATTATGAAGAAATTTTTCTTGCAATTTGAGCTATTTGAAAACACGCAAGAGAGGGACATTCATATATTCTTTAGGAATCCATTTAACTCCTTGAAACAAGCTGTAGAAAACACTCATGTAGAAATACAAGAAAAACAAAAGATGTTACATAAAATGAAATCAAATCCTGAAATCTACCATGATTCTATCAAGCTCTTTGAATTGAGATTACGTCAATGTGAAGTAATTTTAAATATTGGTGATGATCATACCTATACAGATGTAACTTTAGAAACAAGCGTAGAGTAAAAGTAAAATATATGAGGTTTTTATATGACATTGCATTATATGTTATAAGAGAGTAAAAGGGAGCAACTGTAATGAGTTGCTCCCTTTTCGTATTTAAATTATTTTTCAGTTTCTTTAATTTTAGTTTGTACTTCGCCAGTTTTCATTTTATTACTTTCTGAGAAACGTAATAAATCGCCTTCAATAATTTTGTCAGACATTCGTAATTCATTTTGTGCACGGTTAATGAGTGCTTGTGCTTCTTTTTTTGGTAAATCTACAATTTCACCAGTTATGCGGTCATAGAAAGTATTGTTTGTATATGCATACTTGTCTGTAATAAAGCTACCATCACGTAAAACGACAAAACCGGTATATTCATCTGAAAACATATCATGACCAAAACGGATATCGTTTGTAGTATCAATTCCTAATAAATTTAGAATCGTAGGTTTCATATCGATTTGTCCCGTAGGCTTTGAAATCGTTTGACCTTTTGTTTGTCCAGGCATATGAATATATAAAGGTGTGCGTTGTAAATTTAAAGTATCAAATTCTGTTATTTGATCTTTTTCTAAAAACTGTGCCATTGCACGATTATGTTTTTCAGAAATACCATAATGATCACCATACAACACAATAATAGAATCATCATATATTCCTTCGGCTTTTAAACGCTCAATAAATTTTTTAATGGATTCGTCTAAGTAACGTGCTGTTACGATATAACGATCAAATACGCCATTACCAGAGTTATATGGTTCAATGAATTTTGTATCTTCATCATAAGTAAATGGATAATGGTTCGTTAACGTAAGGAAACGAGCGTAAAATGGTTGATCAACAGTTTTTAATATATCTACTGATTGATCGAAGTATTCAATATCTTTTAATCCCCAATTTAAATGTGTTTCGGGCGTAATTTTGTAATCAAGTTCGTTATAGTAACGATCATAACCAAGAGCAGAGTACATGATATTACGATTCCAAAATGTTGCGTTATTCGCATGGAATACAGAAGTGAAATAGCCTTGCTGACGTAAAATTTCCGGAGTCGCAGTATAATCATTGTTACCGTGCGTGAAAAATACAGCTCCTCGATTTAATGGATACAACGACGTATCGATTAGAAATTCAGAATCGGATGTTTTTCCTTGCCCAGTTTGGTGGAAAAAGTTATCAAAGTAATAGCTTTCATTTATGAATTCATTCAAGAATGGCGTAACTTCTTGACCGTTAACTGATGCGCCTATTAAGAAGGTTTGCAAGGATTCAAGAGTAACGACAATTACGTTTTTTCCTTTTGCTGTACCAAACATATTAGGGTTTGGCTCACTTTGGTTTGCCTTTACGTAGTTTTCCGTTTCTTGTAATTTACTACTATCGGCAAGTGCTTTTTGTGATCCTGCTTTTACTTGCAGTGTTAAATCATATACTTGATGAGTGTATAGCCCTAAATTTTTAACAAGCATGACTCGGTCAAATGATCTCGTTAATAGTTCAGGTCGTTCTTTTTCTGCAAGATGTAGATTTGCAAAAAAAACACCGATCGTTAAAAGAAAATATAACAAGCGTGCCGGATGAGTTACACGTCCTGTTTGGAAGACTAGTGCCTTCTTCTTTAACAAAATAAAGAAGAAAATAATGTCTACGAAAGCGAGTATAATTTTATAGTTCAATATTTCTAAAATACTTCCGCCTAATTGACCAAAGTTTGATGTTTGCCCAAGTACTGGTAACGTAACGAAATCGCTATAAAAATCATAAAACATTACATTTCCAACAAGTACGATTGTTAATAAAAAATTAATACATAGCGCTATATAATTTCGCTTTTCACCGGTTGCAAATAATGCTAATCCGACAAAAGCTAATGATGTAGCGAGTGGGCTAATAAATAAAATAAGCTCTTGTGTAGAAGACTCAATTTTTAAATCAAAACTGAATCTTGTAATAAGATATGTTTTTAACCATACTGCTAAAGCAATTATTAAAACAAAGCTTATATTTTGCATTTGTAAATTAATTTTATTTTTCATTGTTACACCTTCTTTATACAATTTATTTAACTTATGTTATTTATTATATTTTCATAACTATTGTAGTATAATGAACCATTCAGAGTATGCTTTCTAAAGGTCATAATATAAAGTATTCATATACGTACAATGGGGAATTTTAAAGTGTAAATCTATTTTTTTAGAAACAGAACAGAAAAAGTCATAGTTATAGTAAAAAATACTTATAGACATCCTAACATATTAAACACTATGATGATGTTACAAAATATCGAACAAATCATAGTGGAAATGAATAGAGGCTTGTAAAACTATTGACATTC
>NZ_BOQB01000205.1 GCF_018332475.1 Bacillus sanguinis
ATATATTATAGCAGAAATACTACGAGAAAGATGCGACATTCTTTTGAATATTTATTCGTTCAAGAAAAAAGCGATCCTTTTAAAAAAGGATCGCTTTTCCTTAATAAAATCAAAACAAATTTTCGCCTCAAATTGTATGACGGTAATCTCCTTTCTCCTTTTTTGTATTTTATTGTATAAAGTCATGAAATGGATACTATTTTATAAACGATAGCTAAAGATTGAATCTATACTCTGCACCGTTCGCTCAAGTATTGATAAAAAATTTCCTATTATATATGTATACTTCCCTTTTTGCTTTCACTTTTCTTCTGTTTCATATAAATCCCGCATAATTAACTTAATAGGCGTATAGGTACAGTTTGGTTGGGTATATCTTTTTATCTATATTAAGAAATACCATTTTATTTTTTTAAATTTAGGTCAAGTAGCAAGTGATATTTTACCAATCTTATACACTTAAGGATTTTGTAAGAATCAAGTAAGAAAAACGAGAACTTTGTTTCGTATAGTCAAAATATGAAGTAAAGAAAGAGAGATTAAGAGTTACTAGAACGATTACCACAAAACCAGAATTGTTGGTTTTAGATGAACATATCAATGGTTTAGACGTTTTTACAACAGAACCTTAATTTATCATACCTGTTTTTTACTATCACATATTGGAGGTTAAAACATGAATAAAAAAAAGAAAATACAAAAATCAATACTTTCCTTTACCCTGCTCTTTTCTTTAGGCATTTCATCTTTTCCGCTTCCAACAGCTATTCGTGCAGATACACGTGAGGCACAATCTGTAGAAAAGAAACGAGTCTCTTTAACGGAGCGTACATTATTATTCCTTGAATATCTCCAGCAAGGTAAGTATGCAGAGGCACTTCAGTTGACGTCTGCTGCTTTTCAATCCAAGTTTACAGCAAACACATTCCAAAACTGGTGGACACAAAGTGGCTGGAGCGGAATAAAAAGCATGGGATCCCCCGTGATAAAAGAACGAAACTTAGTCCATCAGACGGTGGAAATTTCAGGAACTACCCAAGGAACTACCATACCGTTACTCCTTAAATTCACACCTGGCGGGAAAGTAGATGAAATTGGGGTAAGGACGCCTCCGGAATCTTATATTATCCCGCATCCTTCATATGATCAACCTACTTCCTATCAAGAACGTGAAATCGTCATTGGAAATTCTACCTATCCGTTACCAGCCACTTTAACCGTTCCGAAACATAAGCCTGGTGAAAAGGTACCCGTAGTTGTTCTTGTTCATGGTGCTGGCATCCATGATCGCGATAGCACATATCTGGGAACAAAAATCTTACGAGACCTTGCGGTAGGCCTTTCGTCCAACGGAATTGCAGTGTTGCGCTATGAAAAACGCACCTTAGAACACGCATTAAAGATGAGTGCAGAACCTGTTACGTTAGACCGTGATACTACAGATGATGCCATATATGCAGCAAAATCAGCAGCACAGCAGGAAGGCATTGATCCAAATAACATTTTCATTCTTGGTCATAGTCTAGGAGCTGGCGCAATGCCGCGTATACTGAGCAAATCTCCTTCCTCCCTTGTTAGAGGAAGTATCTTACTCGCACCACCTGCACGCCCTTTGACTGACATTGCCATTGATCAGAATCAATACCTAGGGGCACCAAAAGAAGTAATCGATGAACTAAAAAGACAAGTCGCTTTTATCCAGGATCCTACTTTCAATCCTGACCACCCTCCAGCTGGCTACAATTTCGGGTCACCTCATTTTATGTATGATGTTTCTAGGTGGCGTCCAGTTGAAGAGGCAAGATTACGAAAAGAGCCTCTACTGATTCTTCAAGGTGCACGCGATCATCAAGTAACAGTAAAAAATGAATATACCAAATGGCAGGAAGGGCTTTCAAACCGCAGGAATGTTCAGTTCAATGAATACCCAAAATTGAATCATTTCTTCACGGAGGGTGATGGGGAATTAAGTCTTCCTAGTGAATATGAAATCCCTGCTAATGTTCCTGAGTACGTCATCCAGGACATTATTAAATGGGTCAACGAGACAAAAAAATAAGAAACATCAAAATCCTTCATATCATCATTATTGCTTGAAGGATTTTTTAAAACTAGTGATTTTATCTAAATCATTCTCTTCTGTTTTATTCAATAACAGTAATAAAAAAGGGTCAGACACAAAAACAGGATGTGGAGAAGACTTTCTCCACATCCTAAAAATACTTATCTTTGCAAACCTCGTTTATATCGACTTGCTTCAAATATAATACGCTCTTCATCTAACGTTTTACATTCGCCATTCCAAACGACACGTTTTCCGTTAATAATTACATCACTTATATCTTTTCCACTAGCCGCATATACAAGGTGCGACAACACTTCATCCGCTGGTTGTAAATGCGGCTTATTAGACGGGTCAATCGTAATAAAATCAGCACATTTTCCAGCTTCAAGTGATCCTGTTTGTTTCATGCCAATTACTTCAGCAGCTCCTTTAGTCGCAAGAGACAGAGCTGTTTCAACTGGTAATGCTGTTGCGTCTTGATGAATACCTTTTTGTAATAATGCTGCTATACGCATTTCTTCAAACATATCTAAATTGTTGTTAGATGCCACACTATCTGTTGCAATACCTACTTTCACTCCCGCTTCTAGCATCGCTTTTACATTCGCTATACCAGAGCCTAGTTTTAAATTACTATTTGGATTATGAGCTACTCGAACATCATTTTCTGCTAAAAATGCACGCTCATCGTCATTTAATACTACACCGTGTGCAATAACTGTTGGTCGTTTAAACAACCCGCAACTTGCCGCATATTCTACTGGACGTTTTCCATACTGCGCTTCAATATCACGTACTTCACGCTCTGTTTCCGAAAGGTGAATATGAACCATCGTTTGATTTTCTACTGCAATACGTGCACACTCTTCTAACAGTTCTGTACTACATGTATATGGACTATGCGGTGCAACCATCGTAGTTAACATACCACTTTCGTTATAATAACGCTTCACATATTTCTCAGCTTCTTCAATTGCTTTCTTTTCATCTTCTTTCGTTCCAAAGCTAAATAAAGTTCTTGAAACAGCAGCTCGCATTCCGCTTCTTGATACCGTTTCCATAATTGCATCTTGATCTACTCCAATTGGATTAAACATATCAGAGAATGATGTTGTACCACTTTTCACCATTTCAAGTAATCCTAGTTCCGTACTAGCAACCGCAAGTTCTGGAGTAAATTGACTTTCAAGTGGCCAAATTCTCGTCTCAAGCCATGGTTGTAATAACATATCATCACCAATACCTCTTAAGAGACTCATGACAACGTGTGTATGTGTATTGACAAGCCCTGGTAAAACCCACTTTCCTTTCATGTCAATTACTTCATCTACTTCAAAATCATTAGCGAATTCTCCGCTCTTCACATCTATAATTTGATCATTTTCTACAATGATATATCCATTTTCTATCACTTCATTTTGTTCATTCATCGTTACGATTGTAGCGTTTACATAAGTTGTTTTCAAAAGTATTTCCCCTTTCAACTCTATGAAGTTCCCTTTAATAAGTTACCACCATTATAGTAACTTATTAAAGATTAAGAGTCAAAAGATAATTTCAATTCTTTCATTATCTTTTCCTTCAAAATGCTATATTGTTTTTCATTTGTATCTGCAAACGCTTCTTCCCGATTTGATTCCACATCCAAATAATTCAGGTTTTTGTTGAATTGAGACTCTGTAAAATCAAACCTATGTCCATTTATACAGTTATAAAAGTGCCACTCCTCTCCAACTTTTGTCTTTTTGATTTTCCCTCCGTTTATATCTTGAACGACTATAGTTGTTACACCACACTGTCCCTTTGCTCGATTTTCACTTGTCCACTTTGAACTCGTTTCAATAGACCAAGATTTCATGAGTGCTTCATATATTCTTTTTCCCTTTATATGATCCATTCTCAGCTTCTCCTACTATTAATAGTTTTACACATCATATTTCAAAAGGGGCAGTAATCGGCCCTTAAAAACCGTTGATGGTGTCTCTCCTATTAACTTCGCTCCCATCTTCAAGTAAAACCCTTTTGCATTTGGATCACTATCAATTGTAAAGCTTTTTATTCCTAGTTCATTTGCTTGCTCTATTACAAACTTCCACATTATTTTCCCATACCCCTTTCCTTTGTAACGAGGATGAATGTATAAGAAATCGAGAGCTTTATCGTTACGTAAAAATGAGAAAAACCCAATCTTCATATTATCGTTTTCTAAAACATATACAAAATTATTACTTATGTACTCTTCTGTAATTGTTAAATCTTCCTTACAAGCAAGTATGAATTCTTCACTATAGTCCCACGTTGCTTTTGAATGTAGTGTGAGTTCACTTAATTCATTTCCTTCACTTAGTAACGCTTTTCTTATCTTCATGATTCTTTCTCCTCACCTTCAATACGTAACCTATTAAAATGATTCGAAAAAATAATTTAAAAAACCTCTTATTTCCGTAAATAAGAGATTACTTTTATAATTCTTCAGCATAGGTAACAATTTATTAAAAGAAACAGAACGCCATTCCTAAAAATTGGCGTTCTGTTTCTTTTAACTTTTATGGCATATTATATTAAAAATCATTTTTACACTTCTATACAGTTTCTACTACCTCTTCAAGCATTGTTCCATTTTTAGCATAATTCGTATGCCAAGAAAAAGCTTTTTCTAAAACATGAGGAGTTTGTCCACCTCTTGTTTTTGCTTCTTCGTAATAAGCTCTTAGCTGGTCACGATACATTGGATGTACGCAATTCTCAATAATGAGTTCCACTCTTTCTCTTGGCGCTAGCCCTCTTAAGTCCGCATATCCTTGTTCAGTGACGATAACATCTACATCGTGTTCCGTATGGTCTACATGTGAAACGAAAGGAATGATACTTGAAATGTTACCACCTTTTGCTATCGATTTCGTAACAAAGATAGCTAGACGTGCATTTCTCGCAAAATCACCAGAACCACCAATACCATTCATCATTTTTGTGCCTAAAACGTGAGTAGAGTTAACATTTCCGTATATATCTAATTCTAAAGCAGTATTAATCGAGATCAATCCGAGGCGGCGAATGATTTCAGGGTGATTAGAAATCTCTTGCGGGCGCATCATTAATTTGTCACGATATTTTTCAAAGTTAGAAAATACTTGTTGCATTTTCTCTTCAGAAAGCGTAATCGAGCAGCATGAAGCAAAATTGACTTTTCCAGCATCCATAAGATCAAAGACCGCATCCTGTAAAACTTCAGAATACACTTCTAAATCTTCAAATTCCGAATCTAACATTCCATGAAGAACTGCATTAGCTACTGAGCCAATTCCCGATTGTAACGGTGCTAAACGATTTGTTAATCGGCCTACTTCGACTTCTTTTCGAAGGAACTCTATTAAATACTGTGCCATAATAACAGTTTCTTCATCCGGAGGAACAATTGTCGATGGTGAGTCTAGTTGGTTCGTAAACACAATCCCTTTCACCTTTTCAACATCGATTGGAATGCCAATCGTTCCAATTCGATCATCCGTTTTCACAATCGGAATTGGAAGCCTTTCTCCTTGCTTACCTGGTTCATATAAATCATGCAGTCCTTCTAACTGCGCGGATTGGGCCATATTCATTTCAATAATGATGGACTTAGCATTTAAAGAAAACGCTAAAGAATTTCCTATTGAAGTTGTTGGAATAATCATGCCATCTTCAGTAATCGCAACCGCTTCCAAAATAGCAAAATCTACATCCATAACGTCAGCACGGAGTAACTCTGCTGTATGAGATAAATGCTGGTCCACAAATAAAAAATCTCCGTTATTAATTCCTTTGCGCATAGTCGCATCAGCTTGGAAAGGCAATCTTTTCCCTAAAATTCCTGCTTCCGCAAATAATTTATCTACATCAGAACCTAAAGAAGCACCAGTAAATACATTTACTTTAAAAGATGTATCATTCTTAACTCGGTTTACAAGCGCAAATGGGACTGCTTTTACATCACCTGCACGTGTAAACCCACTTAAGCCTAAAGTCATTCCACTTTCAATCCATGAAGCTGCTTCCTCAGGTGTAACTACGCGATCTTTCAGACGTTGATCCCTAATTCTATCCAAATTATTCTCCATATGTAATCCCTCTCCCTGTGAATATTCATAATTATTTTACACTTTAACAGTATCCAAATAAGGATTTCAGTATACAATGGCAAAAATTCAGATAAAACAGCGAATCTAGTCTCTAAAGCAGAATAATTTAGAATCCTAGAAGCTTACGAAAATAACTAGCGTATGATTGACTAACTGGTACCCTCTCTCCGTTGTCCATCGAAAGTACAAAAGTAGAATGCGTATCAGGATAAATCGCTTTAATATGATTTACATTTACAATAAAGGAACGGTGGCATCTAATAAACGAATCTTTCGGAAGCAAGTATTCGAATTCTTGTAGCGAGTATTTATGTGTTCCTGTTAACTCTTCTGCATTCACATATGTCTTTTTATCTTTCGCCTCTAAATACATGACCTTTGAAAAAGGAACCGGAACCCAGCCGTCCGTTGTTTTTAAAGTAACGACTGACTTTCCATCCGTTAAAGCTGGATAAATGGCCGTCACGCAGCCTTCAAGCTTCCCATCATTTGAAAATGGTACGGCCATTCCATGATAAGGAATACCAAAAACATCTCGGTTAATAAACTCAGAAGCTTTTTGCTTCGTTATCATTGCTTTATGCGCAATCGTTCCTTCTTTTATAGGATCCCCGGCGCTAATCTTTAAATCAATTCGTTTACTTGGCCGATAATAAATATATTCTTTCGTATTCGATACAGCAATTGAAATTTCATCTGAAAATAATTCCCCAACAACATCTAGTAATATCCCCAATGTTTTATCTTCCATTCTATTAACACCTCATTCACTATTATACTACTATTATGAATAGGTATCTGTTGCCCAGTATAAAAAGTTTGATTAGAAATTCATCTAAAAATCTCGCATCTACTATTACTCCATTACCTAAAAAACCTTACTTCTAAAAAGTGAGGTTTCCTATCATGCAATATTTCTTTACTTTTTCACTGATTCTAATAACTTCTTAACAAAATGAATAGAATGATGTGAAGCAGAAACACAATTATCTTCAAACACTTCTATGCCAGACGCTTCTTCTGTATCTGTTATTGATCTCACTGCTAAAAACGGAATTGTATTTGCATAACAGACGTGAGCTATACTTGCAGTTTCCATATCTACACAAAGAGGATTGTATTTAGAAATTATTTCTGTACGACCACTCTCACTTATAAACGCTTCTCCAGTAACTATTTTTCCAAAATATACATTTTGAGTAAATTGATTGTTCTCGATCACTTCACGGCTCAATTCCAGAAGTGTATTATCCGTTTTAAAGTATACACTTTCCATCCATGGATGATATTCAGTTAATATCCCTTCATCAACATCATGATATGCTATTTCAGTTGAAATGACTGTATCTCCAATTTTCAATACTTTATCAATCGCTCCTGCAACACCTGTTACAATAATATGTGTCACATTAAACTTATCTACTAATATTTGAGCTGCAATAGCTGCGTTAACTTTACATACACCACAATATAATGCAACAACTTCCACATTTTCATATTTCCCACTATAAAACGTTAACATCGCAAGGTTCGTTATTTCCTTATTAGTCATCTCTTCAATAAACGGCATAATTTCATCTTCTGATGGACCAATAATTCCAAATTTCATATATTCATCTCCTTGAAACTGTTTCTATATTTTTTTGAAGAAAATCTCCAAAAATTCTTTGTCTTTATCTCTAACAAATTTATAAATACAAGCCCAAACTACAAACGGTTTGGGCTTAGCTTTCTCATCTATTATGCGCATCTAACCACGAAATCAAATCTTTAAATACTTCATCTCTATTCACTTCATGGAACATTTCATGTCTTCCATTTTCATATAAACGTAGTGTCACGTCTTTCACACCACATTTTTTATAGTTTTCGTATACTTCTTTTACACCTTTCCCCATATCTCCAACAGGATCATGGTCTCCAGAGAATATATGTATCGGAAGGTTTTTTGGCGTTTTCTTGTATTCTTCTAGTTTATTTACTTCTAATACACCAGAAAATAGTTCTCGATAAAAACTCGTCGTACAAATGAATCCACATAACGGATCTGCAATATACTTATCAACTTGATTATTATCTGAAGATAACCAATCAAAACTTGTACGATTCGGTTTAAAGTTTGAATTAAAGTTTCCGAAAGATAAAAAGTTTAACATCGGACTTTTCGTTTTTGCCCCGCGTAATTTCATTTCAATTGTTGCTACTTTATGCCCGACAACTCCTAAAAACCCTGGATTGCCACCAGTTCCTGAAATAAGAAATCCATCATATAACTCGCCTCTAAGCTGCACAGCACGTCGTGATAGGAAAGATCCCATACTATGACCTAGTAAAAACAATGGGCATGATTGCTCTTCTTTTATCATTTCCGAGACAAAGATTACATCAGACACAACCTGATTCCATCCTATATCCGGTTCAAAATGACCATAGTCTTCTTCTCTTTTTACTGTTTTCCCATGACCTTTATGATCATGCGCATACACACCATACCCTGCTTCTAATAACGCATCAATAAAGTCTGTATAAACACCTGCATGTTCTGTCATGCCGTGTGCAATTTGAATAATCCCTTTCGGTTCACATTCCGGTAACCACTTGCGTAAATAAATTTCTGATCCATCCAATGCCGTAACGAAACTTTCCTTTACGTTCATTTCGTCAGCCCCCAACTCTATTATGTATCTCAAAAATGAATATACATTCATTATTCTTATTATGTATTATATGCAATTGCTTTCATTATGACAAATTCCTTACTTTTCCGATTAGCTGCCAAACTATTATGTTGACGAACAACCAATAAAATTATATAGTAACTTACATAAAGTAATTATTATATTTTTTGGGAGGTTTCTATTATGATGCCATCATTATTTTTAGCACACGGATCACCGATGCTTGCTATTCAAGATACAGACTATACAAGGTTTTTAAAAACACTTGGAGAAACATATAAACCGAAAGCGATTGTTATTTTCACTGCTCATTGGGAAAGTGAAGCATTAACGATTTCTTCATCAGATAACGAATATGAAACAATTTATGATTTTGGAGGTTTTCCTCCTGAGTTATACGAAATCAAATATCGTGCGAAAGGTTCTTCTAACATTGCATCTATGTTAGAAACAAAATTTAAAAACAAAGGTATTCCAGTCCATCATAATATGACGAGAGGTTTAGATCATGGCTCATGGACTCTTCTGCACCGCATGTATCCAGAAGCAAATATTCCTGTCGTCCAAATTTCAGTCAATCCATTCCTTCCTGCAAAAGAGCAATTTAAAATTGGAGAAGCACTTAAAGGGCTTGGACAAGAAGATATTTTAATAATCGGTAGCGGTGTTACTGTTCATAACTTACGAGCTTTGAAATGGAATCAAACGACACCCGAACAATGGGCAATTGAATTTGATGATTGGATTATTAAACATATGCAGACTACTGATAAAGATGCATTATTTAATTGGGAGAACAATGCCCCTCATGCACAATTAGCAGTACCAAGAGCAGAGCATTTTGTTCCTTTATTTATCGCTATGGGAAGCGGTGAAAATAACGGCGAAGTCATTCACCGCAGTTATGAGATGGGTACATTAAGTTATCTTTGTCTTCAATTTTAAAGAAAAGGATGAAGCAATCGTTGCTTCATCCTTTTCTTTTTCATTCACTTAGTTAACTAACTTCCAAATGTCGTTTCTCTGATACCTCTTCGTTCTTATTATGAAAATAAACCCAAATGCACGCAATAAATAATAGTGATGATGTAGAGAAGAAAACATATTGGAAGCCCGCATGTGCTGCAATTTGTCCACCAAGTACTGGTCCAATCATATTTCCTAAAAACTGAAACGATTGATTATATCCAAATATTCGTCCCGTTACATGGGTTGGTGTATGTTGTTTTAGTAGAGTTTGTACAGAAGGTAATAATCCTGCTTGTGCGATACCTAATAAAAATCGAAGAATTAATAGTTGCCAAGCTGAGGTTACAAATGCTTGCGGGATAAAAATAATTCCTGCAGCAAACAACGCTACAACTAACGTTTTTTGAGGACCAATTTGATCTGATAATCTACCTAGCTTAGGAGCTGCCATAATAATAGCTAAACCTGTCGCAGACATGACTGCACCTGCAATCATTTCAATATGAGCTGTTCCTGGGCCTTCTAAATTCTTTACATACAATGTAATAATAGGTTGAATTGACATGTTCGCAAGTTGAATAATAAATGTTGTTACAAATAAACTAATAATTAAATGCTTTGCTGGAACCATCGTCCATACTTTTTTCGGTTGTACTTTTTTTGCTTGAGCGGAGTGATTCTCTTCATGTAGGAAGAAAAAAACGATGAGAAAAGAAAGGAATAAAAAAGCTCCTGTAACAAGAAAAACATGGCGCATTCCAATTAACTCAGACAAATATCCTCCAAGTAACGGGCCAAGTAAAGAACCGCTCACGCCCCCAGTTGAAATTGTGGAAATTGCCCAACCTGAATGCTCTTTCGGAGTTTCTGCTGCAATAAATGTCATCGCCGTTGAAAGGAAACCAGATACTGCTCCCATTAAAAATCTTAGTGCGACTAGTTGATACACATCCGTTACAAACCCCATAAGCGTCATAATAATCGCCATACCAAGGCTCGCACGAATAAGCATCAATTTCCGTCCATGTATATCACCAAGCTTTCCCCATATTGGTGATACGATCGCACCCATTAAAAATGTTACACCAAATGCAAGTCCCGACCACTGTGCAATACTTGAAGTGCCAGTTACTCCTAATTCCTCAATATAAAAAGATAAAAAAGGAATTACTAAACTCA
>NZ_BOQB01000206.1 GCF_018332475.1 Bacillus sanguinis
CAACTCTAATACCGAAATACGATTTCAAAAACATAAAAATACCACCCGTATTAAAAATCCATTCTATAATATATCAATTAGATAACATAAAAAAGATATTCGTTTTCGCAAAGAAAAGTGTACTCAGCAACACATTTCGTAAAACATGACGATTTAAAATATGAAAGCGCCCCAGCCCTTTCGCCTTAGCAAATAGTACATAATCTTTTTCTAGTTCATTTTCAAAACGAAGCACGACCATTTTTACAAACATAATCGTAGTCGGGATGCTCAAACACAATATTGGTAATCCCCTAATCGACTCGCCTCCAATTGAAGCAATTTGAAAAGGTAAAAAACCTGTTTGTTTAAAGAACCATACAACTAAAATTTGTGATACTAAAATAAGAAGGATATCTGGAATGGATTCTAGGAAGATAAGGAATGATTTAATTCGATGTTGTATACGCGGTGAACTACTCATAATGACATAAACAATACAAAATGCTACAAATAATGAAATGAAAAAAGCAGCTAAAAAAATAATAATCGTTTCTTTATAATGGACGAACAGCTGCGGAAATAAAAATTTACCTCTCACATATTGAAAATTGGAAATATCCATTAAGTTTACAAACACTTCTTTTAAACTCTGTATGTACCTTGATACATGCAGCTCAAATCCATAAAATAATTTCGGCAGTGCCCCTAAACAAATAATACCCAAAATCGAAATAATAAATTGAATCGTCACTTCCATCCCATTCAGAAAAACTTTTTTGACCACGTTTTCCCTTCTCTCTTTATATAATCTACCCCCTAATTTTATTCTTAATTTTCTGAATTGTAAATATTCATATGAAAAAAATCACTAGGTTATGATCCTAGTGATTCTTTATGCGTATGCCCTTCTCTTTTCGCAAATGGCATATATAAAATAAAACATCCAATAAGCGCTGCGAGTTCTAATGAAATAATATAGTAAGGATGCGGCCCTAACATATCGAGTAATGAAGCCGTTTCTGGCTTATGAGCTAAAAACATATAATTACCACCTGTTTTGTAATTTACAAACGAAACAATCGGAATCAATATGTTTAAAAATATCATTGTACGTTTAATAGATTGTACTGTCGGACGATATCCTTCCACCCAAGTCATAAAGAGCGGTGCCCAAATGAGCAATATATGCGCGATAAAATATTCAATGAAACGAAAATGCGGAAAAGCATACTGCAAGTTTGGCGTTAAAATGGCTTGTGATGCACCAATAATTCCCGTGAAAAATACAATCTCATATATGCGGTAACTTTTCGTTACGATCATAATCGACGCTAATAATAAACTAATCGTACATAACTCAAACGGTAATGAAGTGGCTAGCTCAAAAATCCCTGCTTTCCACTCCCACATATGCAGTCCAATTTCACTCCCTATAAATAGAAATGCAATTGCATATCGAACCGTTATATTCCACTCATTTTGACGTAATACATCTTGGTATTGATATAAAAAAACGATTCCCACCAACATAATAAATAATATAATGGCATGTTGCCTTGAGTAGGGAATAAACGGTTTTAATGGATGCGCACTAAAATAAGCTTCCATCTTCCTTCCTCCTCTCCTTCATACAATATTATTGTAAGAAAGAAACAACGAGTCAATTCATTTGCTTACACTGGGACAAGTTCTACCTTACATTTACATATTCATACCTTACAAAACTGTAAGGTTATTGTAAGCTAAAACGATTTGTCAGATTCTTCACCTCTTTTATACTAAATGTAGATACTAAAACGAACGAAAAGGTGATAAATAGATGAAGAAGAAAAATAAAGTGTTAATTACTAGTGTAGTAGCAATCGGTATTGCAGCTGGATCATATTTTGCATTTGCTGGCGGTAGTTCAGAAGTAGCAATGGCATATAGCGGATATAAAGTAACAGAAAAACAAATTGAAAACGCGCAAAAATTTGGCGGTGAAGTTATTCCAAACGGCATCGAAACAATTTCATTCGATCCAACAAAAGGTACGTATGAATTAGCTGTAAAAAAAGGTGATGAAGTAAAAAAAGGGCAACTCCTTTTTAAATACAATGACCCTGCTGCGAAACAAGGTGTAACAGAAGCAGAAATGCAAAAGAAAATCGCACAAAAAGAAGTAACATTGTTCCAAAAACAAATTGATGCTGCGAAACAAAAATTACAAAAAGATAAAAATGCAGGTCTTCCGGCTGAAGCATTAAAAGCATCAGAAATCGAGGTGCAACAATTAGAATCACAACTTGAAATGAAAAAGTTTGAAATAGAAAAAGCTGATGAAATGATTAAAACGGCAAAAGAGAGAGTAAGCAATCTTTCTGTAACAAGTCCTGCTGATGGCGTAATTGATGACATCGTAAAAATTGCTGATGAAAAAACAGGTATGAGCGGCATTACACTTCGTCACGCTGGTCCATTTAAAGTAAAAGGTCAACTTTCTGAATATGAGCTTGCTAGTATGAAAGTCGGGCAAGAAGTAACTGTTTCCTCAAAAACTGTCGCTGGTAAGACTTGGACAGGAAAAGTAACAGAGATCGGTTCTACACCATTAAAGAGCATGGATGAAAACAAAACAGTTTCTAACTATCAATTTACTGTCACATTAGATAATAGTGAAGAATTACAAAACGGCTTCCACGTTTACGTAACAAGTAAATCTGGCGAAGCAACTGGTACGATTGTTCCGAAAAGCAGCATCGTGAAAAAAGGTGACAAAAATGTTGTCTTCGTTGTAAAAGACGGTAAAGCGAAAGAACAAGCGGTTACTGTTGAGTTCGAAACAGATAGCGAAACAAAAGTTTCTGGAGTGAAAAAAGGAGAACAAATTATCTCTAAACCTGAAAAAGACTTAAAAGATGGTATGGAGGTTGTCGTTGAATGATTAACTTAAAAGGCATCACGAAATCATTCCAAAATGGTGCAGAATCCGTTCAAATATTACACGGCATTGACGTAACACTGAACCAAGGAGAATTCACTTCTATTATGGGTCCATCTGGTTCTGGTAAATCAACATTAATGAACATTATCGGTTGCTTAGATAAACCGACGACAGGTGCGTATGAACTAGCTGGACAAAACATTTCAAACATGTCTGAGACAGAACTTGCACGCGTTCGTAATAAAGAGATCGGATTCGTATTCCAAAACTTCATGTTATTACCAAGACTTACAGCACTTCAAAATGTAGAGCTACCTCTTATTTACGCTGGAGTTGATAAAAAAGAAAGACGCGAGCGCTCATTAGCCGCTTTAACAAAAGTAGGTTTAGCTGATCGTGCTACTCACCTGCCGAACGAATTATCAGGTGGACAAAAACAGCGTGTCGCAGTCGCACGCGCAATCGTAAATAATCCAAAGTTCATTTTAGCCGATGAACCGACTGGGGCACTTGATACGAAAACGAGTACACAAATTATGGACCTCTTTTACGAATTAAACAAACAAGGCTCAACAATCATTATGATTACCCACGATCGTGAAATTGGGGAAGCTGCAGCACGTCAAATTGTAATTCGTGACGGAAATATCGTCCAAGATTGGAGAGGTTAATTTTGAACACGAGTGAAAATATACGCATGGCCCTTTCCTCTATCTTTGCCCACAAAATGCGTTCTATCTTAACGATGCTAGGAATTATTATCGGTATTAGTGCCATTATTACTATCATTTCAATGGGTGATGGTACAAATGCAAAGTTTAAAGAAGAATTAGGCCAAGGAAAAGATAATGAAATAACCATTTACTACAACAATCCTGACTATGGAACAGATAGTGCCAAAATCACACCTGATATGCTAAACCGTCTTCAAGCTGTACCAGGTGTTAAAGATGTGTATCCAGATGTAAGTATGAAAGTAAAAGCATCTGCTGGTTCAAAAGATGTAAATCTTGATTTAAAAGGTGGAACTGGCGCCTTTATGACAGATTCGAAGATAAAATTAGTTCACGGTCGTGAATTAAACGACAGTGAGCTAAACCAAGCAATCCCTGCTGTTATATTAAATGAAGAAGCTTTCAACAAATTATTTAGTGGTTGGGAATCAAATCAATACACAGATATAAAAGGAAAGCCGTATAAAATAGTCGGTGTATACGAAACGAAAAACGACTTCGGAATGCCTATGCCTGAAGGTTATACGTCACTTGAAAACGCACCTGTCATTTCAGGAGTAAATGAGTATGACTCTGTAAGATTAACAATGACCTCTCCGACAGAGCGTAAAAGTGTAGAAAAGCAAGCCGTTTCTGTTTTAAACGAAATGAAAGCTCCTAAATTTGAGCACAAATTCGAAGCACAAGACTTAGGTGAATTTACGAAGCAATTAGACGAATCTATCGGTATGATGAAAATGGTATTCGGTGGTATTGCCGCTATCTCCTTACTTGTTGGTGGTATCGGTGTAATGAATATCATGCTTGTATCTGTAACAGAACGTACACGTGAGATTGGTATTCGTAAAGCACTTGGTGCAACGCGCGGTAAAGTATTAACACAATTCTTAATTGAATCTTGTATTTTAACAGGGCTCGGTGGTTTCATCGGATTCATGCTTGGTATCTTCTTCGCTTGGATCGTCTCCATCTTTGCCGGATGGCCACTCGTTGTCTCAAAAGAACTTGGACTTCTTGCAGTAGGTATCTCCATGTTAATCGGTATTATATTTGGTTTACTACCAGCTAACAAAGCTGCCAAACTGGATCCAATTGAATGTTTACGATATGAATAAACAAAAACGTAGGAATTTATACTCCTACGTTTTTTTATTTATCCCGCTTTAATGGGCAGTAAGACCCCCACCTCAAAATTCAGTGGAAGCAAAGAAGTTAGGTGGGGGTCGGGCTGCCCATTAAAGTCCGATTGGTGAGGGCTGATAATCAGTGGGGATGACGAAAACCCCCACTGATTAAAGTTTCACTTTATCTATTAAATCATGTTTCTTCTATTATATATGTTTCACGCTATACATCCCTTTAACTATTTTAAAGTACTAAAGCTATTATAGAATCCTATTATTGCAAAAATAATATGTGACAGACTGAAATCAAGGCGTAATTTTTTCCATACCTCAACTTATTTTGTAACAATTATGGCGATTTTTTATTAAATTTCACCTCATTTATATTCCTCTACAACCAAAATAGTTATTTTTACATAACTAATCATCTGTTTCAACAGCAAAATACGCTATTTTCGTAACACTTAAGAAACAATTACGTAATACTACAGAAACATTATTAACCTATTAGAAATTGAAATACTCCCATTTTTATGCATATCATGCTCAAAACTCCCCTAAAAACTATAAGAAAGCGCTTTTAGGATATTACTGGAATTATTACAGAATATTAATGCCCCGTTACGAAAGCTTTGTAATTCTATGTTTTTCGCAAATAAGAAAATAATGGTTGCTATAATGAGGTCAACGAAAACAAATGCAATGGAGGCTATTATGAAAAAATTTATGGGTATAGCAACAGCAGCAGTTTTTGGTCTTGGGATTTTCACATCATCTGCTAATGCAGAAACTGTTGTAACAACAGACGTACTAAATGTACGCGAAAACCCTACTACTGAATCAAAAGTTGTCGGTAAATTACTAAACGGTTATAAAATAGATGTTCAAAATACAGAGAACGGATGGTCAAAAATGAAATTGAATAGCGGTAAAGAAGCTTTCATTAGCACTGACTACACAAAAGATACTTACTACGTAACAGCAAACGTATTAAACGTACGTGCTGCTGCAAACACAGACTCAGAAATTCTTGGTAAGTTAAAACAAGATGACGTAATTGAAACAACACACCAAGTTGAAAATGGTTGGATCCAATTTGAATATAACGGAAAAACAGCTTATGTTCATGTTCCTTACTTAACAGGTAAAGCTCCAATTAAAGTACAACCAGTAGTTAAAGCTGAAAAAACAACTAAAGTTCAAGATACAGCGAAAACTGTGGCAGCAACTAAAGCTCGTGAAATAGCTGAAACGCAAGCAAAAGCTAAAGCTCAGGAAGCAACTAAAGCTCGTGAAGTAGCTGAAGCTCAAGCAGCAGTTAAAGCCGAGGAAGCGGCTAAAGCTCGTGAAGCAGCTAAAGCTCAAGCAGAGGCTAAAGCTCAGGCAGCAGCTGAAGCTCAAGCAGCAGCTAAGGCTCAAGAAGCAGCTAAAGCTCGTGAAGCAGCTAAAGCTCAAGAAGCAGCTGAAGCTCAAGCAACGGCTAAAGCTCAAGAGGCAGCTAAAGCTCGTGAAGCAGCTAAAGCTCAAGAAGTAGCTGAAGCTCGTGAAGCGGCTAAAGCTCAAGAGGCAGCTAAAGCTCGCGAAGCGGCTAAAACTCAAAAACCAGCTACACAACAACCTGTTGCAAAAGAAACTGAAACAAGTGCACCATCATCTTCTCGTGAACTACGCGTTGTAGCAACAGCTTACACAGCAGATCCACTTGAAAATGGTTATAAAGCAGGCGACCAAGTAAAATCAGCTATGGGTCATAACTTAACAGCTAACCCAAACATGAAACTAATTGCAGTTGACCCAAGTGTCATTCCATTAGGTTCAAAAGTATGGGTTGAAGGTTACGGAGTAGCAATCGCTGGTGATACTGGTGGAGCTATTAAAGGAAATAAAATCGACGTTTTAATGCCAGATAAAGGCACATCTAGTAACTGGGGACGTAAAACAGTTACAGTAAAAGTATTAAACTAATAATAAAGAAGAGTCAG
>NZ_BOQB01000207.1 GCF_018332475.1 Bacillus sanguinis
GGGGACTTTGCTTTATTTTTTCTCGGTATATATTAAATGCTTTATGTCTAAATATAAAGACATTATGATACAATAATTAGTAAGTCTGTTTATTTTTTCTTACAAAAGAGAGATACTACTTGTTGTTGCTCTACAAAATAACCTAGTCATCCGGTCTATTTCTTAATAATTGCGCATACTACAAGTATCCTTGCATGAATTATCTTTAAAGGAGGAAAGTTTTGTGAAAGATAACTACTATAAAGTCCTCTCTATGTGGATTTTACAAATTTTATTTTATTTTACAACTGTACATGTAACGCAATATGAGCATGCTCTCATTTTTACAATCATATATGTAATTGTTAATGTACTATTTCTATTTTTGCCTGATAAAACTGCATTTGTTCTCTTCATATTAGGAACCATTATTTCGGTATTCTACCTATTCTACCAAGCATGGCTTTACTTATGGAGCACATCAGATCAATGGCAATACATTATTACTCACTTCCTAATGGCAGCAAACTTCTTCATTGTATATATCTCCACTCATCTATTAAAGAAGGTTATTCATGAAAATAAAGAATTAACCGAACGTGTGAGAACGTTAGAACAATACATTGGAGAATCAAAATTATTAACAAGACAAGAATTCGAAAGACGACAAGCATTATTAATCAATGCAATGAATCGTCGTAATGAAACAGGCGTTATGATTTATTTTGATTTCACTTCCTTTAGTAAATATACGAAGGAAAGTGTTATGGATCGCGTAGCTTCATTATTAGTTGGAACGATAAGAGCTGACTTTGACCTTGCTGCTGAAGCGATCCAAGATATAAAAATTTCACGCGAGCAAATTGGGAACAAAGGACAGACGTTATTATGATGACACTCGTTATACTTCTTTTATTCCTCCTGTTTTGCGTACTTGTTTTTTGGATTAGCATCACATTTTCGATTAAGTATGTACTTATTTTTACAGCCTTTCTATTCTCTGGCTTACTTGTTTACTATTCATTCTTAACACTCGCAGGTTTAATTCACCGAAATAGTAAACGAAAAGATCGTACGCTAGAACATTATCCAAGCGTGGATATTTTAATACCTGCCCACAATGAAGGCGTCGTTATTAAAGACACTTTAGAGGCGATGGCGAAGATTGAATATCCAGGAAAACTAACTGTTTATCTATTAAACGATAACTCGCAAGATGAGACACCTGAAATTGGTGACGATTTTGACAAAGCTTATGCTCATATTCGCCACATTCGTGTTCCGGCGGGTGAACCAAA
>NZ_BOQB01000208.1 GCF_018332475.1 Bacillus sanguinis
TGGATTTTATTGCTATTATTATGAAAAGAAAATGAAGTGTTTTCTATAATCATGCGCCCATAGCTCAGTCGGATAGAGCGGTGGTTTCCGGTACCACGTCTGCCGGGGGTTCGAATCCCTCTGGGCGCGTCAAAAAGTCCTAACTTACGTTTTGTAGGTTAGGACTTTTTTTTATTCCCCTCTTGTTATATCTAGTAATAAGATTTACTATTATTACTTGGTAATAATTCAACAACTTATTATTTTCTTTCAATATTATTCAAATTTCGGTTGTAAGTTGTAAATCTCATTAATACATATAAATTAATAATATTTTGGAATGGGTGTCTGTGATAGCATTCTCCTTTTACCAAACTTATTGTACAATAGAAACGAGGGGGAGATTAGTTTGAAGGCAAGTCTTTTACAAGAACAAAGCTTACGTTTGGCAATGACACAAGAGTTAAGGCAAGCGATTACAATGCTCCAGTATAATGTACAAGAATTATCGGAGTTTTTGTATGAGCAATCGTTAGAGAATCCCCTTATTGAGTTAGGTGGTTTTGAGAGGGAGAAGAAAAAGAGCTCTAACAACAGTAAAAGTACCAGCAAACAAGTCGAGAATCAGATGGAAATCTACAGTGTGGATTCTACAACGATTCAGCAACATTTATTAAATCAAATACAGTATTATAAAATAGATGAAGAAGAGCGAAAAATAGCTTCTTTCATTATTATGAACATGGATGGAAATGGGTATTTACAAGAAACGAATGAAGAGTTAGCAGATTTCCTTTCCGCACCGCTTCATGTAGTCGACCGCTCTGTAGAGCTTGTCCAATCACTCGAGCCAGCAGGGGTAGGGGCGCGTAATATTCAGGAATGTCTAACTTTACAATTGAAGCGCTTACAAAGACGGGATGGATTAGCAGAAGAGGTTATAGAGGATCACTTCGCTTATTTCGTGAAGAAGGATTGGCGAAAGCTTGTTCAAGTATTGAAGTGTAGTAATGAGGAATTGCAATCGGCGGTGAATTGTATTACGTCCTTGCAGCCGAAACCAGGTCTTGCGTTTTCTTCTGATAAACCACTTTATATTGTGCCTGATATGGCTGTAAAAAAAGATGGTGATCGCCTCGTTTTACAAATGAACGAGAGAAATATGCCGAGAATTGAAATTCATTCTGAGTATAGTGCGCTTCTGAACGATAGTGAAAGTGAAGTAGCATCTTACGTATCAGAAAAGTATCAGCATGTGCAGTGGATTATGCGAAGTTTAAAACAGAGAAAACAAACGCTTCTTCAAGTGATGACTATTATTATGGAAAAACAACGTGATTTTTTCTGGGAAGGTCCGGCTTATTTAAAGCCACTTGCTTTAAAAGAGGTAGCAGAAGAGTTAAGTGTGCATGAATCTACAATTAGTCGTGCAACGCGAAATAAATATGTGCAAACACCACACGGTTTATTTGAGATGAAATCGTTCTTTAGTAATGCTGTTTCGACTACGGAAGATGAAGCAGTTTCTACAAAGCGTGTAAAACAATTTATTCAAACGCTTGTTGAGGCGGAGGACAAGAAAAAGCCACTTTCAGATCAAAAGATTTCAAAATTATTAGAAGAAGAGCATGAAATCGTTATTTCTCGAAGAACAGTGGCGAAGTATAGAGAACAAATGCACATTCCAGCGTCGTCATTACGAAAAACGATCGGATAGGTGAAGAAAATGAAAGTTGTACTGTATACAAAAAAAGATTGTGGCCTTTGCGTGAAGGCAAAACAAGTTTTACAGGAAGTACAATGTGAATATTCTTTTCAAATCGAGGAAATAGATATATATGAAGATAATGACCTTTTAGAAAAATATCACCTAATGATTCCGGTTGTAGAAATAGACGGAAAACAAGTAGAATATGGTAACATTCACAAAGGTGTCATAATAAACTATATAAAGAATGCAGTTAAGAGTTGAATAAGTTTCTATCTCCTGTTACAATAATACACGTAGCAGGGATTATTTTTTTAACCTATGTGGGACACAAAATGTCACTACGGGACGTAAAGTGACCACGAGGAAAAATGAACCAATGTAGTGAGGAGAAAAGATATGCGCTCATGGATTCAGAACACAAAAAAATTATTACCTGATCTGCTACCTGTTATGCAAACGAGAATGCAAATTCTTCAATACATTAGGCTCATGCAGCCGATTGGAAGAAGAAACTTGTCAGCAAGTCTCGGTATGACAGAACGAGTATTGCGAAGTGAAGTTCAAGTTTTGAAAGAACAAAACTTAGTTCACGTCGCTTCTTCTGGAATGACTTTGACAGAAGAAGGAACAGCTTTAGTTCTTGCTTTGGAAGACTTTATGAAAGAAATTTCCGGGTTAAAGGTTTTAGAAAAGCAACTTAAGGAAACATTAGACTTGGATGAAGTTTTCGTTGTCCCTGGTGATAGTGATGAATCACCTTGGGTCAAACTGGAGATGGGCCGTGCTTGTGTGACTTGTATAAAAGACCGTCTGACAGCGAATAATATCGTTGCTGTGGCTGGAGGAACTACGCTAGCTGCTGCTGCGGACATGATGCAGCTTGATTGCAAAGATTTACATATGCTATTTGTCCCAGCACGTGGTGGAATTGGAGAGGGCGTCGAATTAGAAGCCAATACCATTTGTGCCAAGATGGCACAAAATACGATGAGTAATTATCGCTTATTGTATGTTCCAGACCATGTTAGTAGCGAAGCATATGCGTCTATTGTGACAGAGCCTTCCGTGAAAGAAGTTCTTGAGTTGATTCGATCTTCCAATATCGTCATTCATGGAATAGGTGATGCGTTAACAATGGCACGTCGCAGAAATACTTCAGAAGCAGATTGGTTAAAGATTCAAGCAAGCGAAGCAGTTGGCGAAGCTTTCGGTTACTACTTTAATGAACAAGGAAATGTTGTTCATAAAGTAAGAACAGTTGGTATGCAACTTGAGGATTTACAACATGTATCTCACGTTGTGGCAGTTGCTGGAGGTTCTTCAAAGGCAAAGGCAATACAGGCTGTAATTAAACAAGGGCACACTTCAATTCTAATTACAGATGAAGGTGCAGCAAAACAGTTAACAAAGGGTATTACCCTTTAATATAATCCCCCAAGGAGGAAATTCAAATGACTAAAATTGGTATTAATGGATTTGGACGTATCGGACGTAACGTATTCCGCGCAGCTCTTAACAACTCTGAGGTAGAAGTAGTAGCAATCAACGACTTAACAGATGCTAAAACATTAGCTCACCTTTTAAAATATGACACAGTTCACGGAACTTTAAATGCAGAAGTATCTGCTAACGAAAACAGCATCGTTGTTAACGGTAAAGAAATTAAAGTTATCGCTGAGCGTGACCCAGCTCAATTACCATGGAGCGACTACGGAGTAGAAGTAGTAGTAGAATCTACTGGCCGTTTCACTAAAAAATCAGACGCTGAAAAACACTTAGGTGGATCAGTTAAGAAAGTTATCATCTCAGCTCCAGCTTCTGACGAAGATATCACTGTAGTTATGGGTGTTAACCACGAACAATACGATGCAGCTAACCACAACGTAGTATCTAACGCTTCTTGTACTACAAACTGTCTAGCTCCATTCGCTAAAGTATTAAACGAAAAATTCGGCGTAAAACGCGGAATGATGACAACAATTCACTCTTACACTAACGACCAACAAATCTTAGACTTACCACACAAAGATTTACGTCGTGCTCGTGCAGCAGCTGAAAACATGATCCCAACATCTACTGGTGCAGCTAAAGCTGTAGCATTAGTATTACCAGAACTTAAAGGTAAATTAAACGGTGGCGCTGTACGTGTTCCAACTGCTAACGTTTCTCTAGTTGACCTAGTTGTTGAACTTGACAAAGAAGTAACAGTTGAAGAAGTAAATGCAGCATTCAAAGCAGCAGCTGAAGGCGAATTAAAAGGTATCCTTGGATACAGCGAAGAGCCATTAGTATCTATCGACTATAACGGATGTACAGCTTCTTCTACAATCGATGCATTATCTACAATGGTAATGGAAGGTAACATGGTTAAAGTACTTTCTTGGTACGATAACGAAACTGGTTACTCTAACCGCGTAGTAGACTTAGCAGCTTACATGACTTCTAAAGGTCTTTAATTCTTAATTATATAAGCTATCAATGACAAAACGAGGGAGAGGGTTTGTTCCCTCTCTCTCTTCTTTCGTTTTAAAAGCAAATGTGTTAAGCTTTTGAGTGGGTTTTGTCAATCCTAACTAGTAGTCGGAGGGAAATCCAATGAACAAAAAATCAATTCGTGACGTAGATTTAAAAGGTAAGCGTGTATTTTGCCGCGTTGATTTCAACGTACCTATGAAAGAAGGCAAAATTACAGATGAAACTCGTATCCGTGCAGCTCTTCCTACAATTCAATATTTAGTAGAGCAAGGTGCGAAAGTTATTTTAGCAAGTCACTTAGGCCGTCCAAAAGGTCAAGTAGTAGAAGAAATGCGTTTAACTCCAGTAGCAGCACGTTTAGGCGAGCTTCTTGGTAAAGACGTTAAAAAAGCAGACGAAGCATTCGGACCAGTTGCACAAGAAATGGTTGCAGCAATGAACGAAGGCGACGTATTAGTTCTTGAAAACGTACGTTTCTATGCGGGCGAAGAAAAGAACGATGCAGAACTTGCGAAAGAATTTGCAGCACTTGCTGATATCTTCGTAAACGATGCATTCGGTGCAGCTCACCGTGCTCACGCTTCTACAGCAGGTATCGCAGACTACCTACCAGCAGTATCTGGCTTATTAATGGAAAAAGAGTTAGATGTATTAGGTAAAGCACTTTCTAACCCAGAACGTCCATTCACAGCTATCATCGGTGGTGCGAAAGTAAAAGATAAAATCGGTGTAATTCGTCATCTATTAGACAAAGTAGATAACTTAATCATCGGTGGCGGACTTGCTTACACATTCGTTAAAGCTTTAGGTCATGAAATTGGTCTATCTCTATGTGAAGACGACAAGATCGAACTAGCTAAAGAATTTATGCAACTTGCAAAAGAAAAAGGCGTAAACTTCTACATGCCAGTTGATGTTGTAATCACAGAGGAATTCTCTGAAACTGCAACAACTCAAATCGTTGGTATCGACTCTATTCCTTCTACATGGGAAGGCGTGGACATCGGTCCTAAAACACGTGAAATTTATGCAGATGTAATTAAAAATTCTAAGCTTGTTGTATGGAATGGACCAATGGGTGTATTCGAAATGACTCCATTCGCAGAAGGTACAAAAGCAGTAGGACAAGCATTAGCAGATGCAGAAGATACATACTCTGTTATCGGCGGTGGTGACTCTGCAGCAGCTGTTGAAAAATTCGGTATGGCTGATAAAATGAGCCACATTTCTACTGGCGGCGGTGCGTCATTAGAATTCATGGAAGGTAAAGAGCTTCCAGGTGTAGTTTGTCTTAACGACAAATAAGTAGCAGCCAAAGAAAAAGGACGGTGCAAAGCATGCGTAAACCAATTATCGCAGGTAACTGGAAAATGAATAAAACTCTATCTGAAGCAGTTAGCTTCGTAGAGGAAGTTAAAGGTCAAATCCCAGCAGCTTCAGCTGTTGATGCAGTAGTTTGCTCTCCAGCTCTATTCTTAGAGCGCTTAGTAGCAGCGACTGAAGGAACTGACTTACAAGTAGGTGCACAAAACATGCACTTCGAAAAAAATGGTGCATTCACTGGCGAAATTAGCCCGGTAGCACTTAGTGACTTAAAAGTAGGCTACGTAGTACTTGGCCACTCTGAGCGTCGTGAAATGTTTGCTGAAACAGACGAGTCAGTAAACAAAAAGACTCTTGCAGCATTTGAACATGGTTTAACACCAATCGTATGTTGTGGTGAGACTTTAGAAGAGCGCGAAAGCGGAAAAACATTTGATCTAGTAGCAGGTCAAGTGACAAAAGCACTTGCAGGTTTAACAGAAGAGCAAGTTAAAGCAACTGTTATCGCATATGAGCCAATCTGGGCTATCGGTACAGGTAAATCTTCTTCTTCTGCAGATGCAAACGAAGTATGTGCGCACATCCGTAAAGTTGTTGCAGAAGCTGTTTCTCCAGAAGCTGCAGAAGCTGTTCGTATTCAATACGGCGGTAGCGTAAAACCAGAAAACATTAAAGAGTATATGGCACAATCTGACATCGACGGCGCTTTAGTTGGCGGTGCTAGCTTAGAGCCTGCTTCGTTCTTAGGTCTTCTGGGGGCGGTAAAATGAGAAAGCCAACAGCTTTAATCATTCTTGATGGTTTCGGACTACGTGAAGAAACTCACGGGAATGCTGTAGCACAAGCTAAGAAACCTAATTTTGATGGTTACTGGAACAAGTTCCCTCACACAACGCTTACAGCTTGTGGTGAGGAAGTGGGTCTTCCAGAAGGTCAAATGGGTAACTCTGAGGTTGGTCACTTAAATATTGGTGCTGGCCGCATAGTATATCAAAGCTTAACACGCGTAAACGTTGCAATTCGTGAAGGTGAGTTCGATCAGAACGAAACTTTCCAAAATGCAATTAAAAGCGTAAAAGAAAAAGGTACTGCTCTTCATTTATTCGGTTTACTTTCTGACGGTGGTGTGCACAGTCACATGAACCATATGTTTGCTCTTCTTCGCTTAGCAGCAAAAGAAGGCGTGGAGAAAGTTTATATCCATGCATTCTTAGATGGCCGCGATGTTGGACCACAAACAGCAAAAGGTTATATCGATGCAACAAATGAAGTAATTAAAGAAACAGGAGTAGGACAATTCGCGACTATCTCTGGTCGTTATTACTCCATGGACCGTGACAAGCGTTGGGATCGCGTAGAAAAATGTTACAGTGCTATGGTAAATGGTGAAGGCCCTACTTATAAATCAGCAGAAGAGTGTGTAGAAGACTCTTATGCAAATGGTATCTACGATGAATTCGTATTGCCGTCTGTAATTGTTAACGAAGACAACACGCCAGTTGCAACAATCAATGATGATGATGCAGTTATCTTCTATAACTTCCGTCCAGACCGTGCAATTCAAATTGCTCGTGTATTTACAAACGAAGACTTCCGTGAGTTCGATCGTGGTGAAAAAGTACCTCACATTCCTGAATTCGTTTGTATGACACATTTCAGTGAAACTGTAAATGGTTACGTGGCATTTAAGCCAATGAACCTTGATAACACATTAGGTGAAGTTGTTGCGCAAGCGGGATTAAAGCAACTTCGCATCGCGGAAACTGAAAAGTATCCGCACGTTACATTCTTCTTTAGCGGTGGTCGTGAGGCTGAATTCCCAGGAGAAGAGCGTATTTTAATTAACTCACCGAAGGTTGCAACGTATGACTTGAAACCTGAAATGAGCATTTACGAAGTAACGGACGCTTTAGTAAATGAAATCGAAAATGATAAACATGATGTTATCATTCTTAACTTTGCGAACTGTGATATGGTTGGCCATTCTGGGATGATGGAACCAACAATTAAAGCAGTAGAAGCAACCGACGAATGTTTAGGAAAAGTTGTAGAAGCGATTCTTGCAAAAGATGGTGTAGCACTTATTACTGCTGACCATGGTAATGCTGATCAGGAGTTAACTGCTGATGGCGAGCCAATGACTGCTCATACAACTAACCCGGTTCCTTTCATCGTTACAAAAAATGACGTAGAGCTTCGTGAAGGTGGTATTTTAGGAGATATCGCCCCAACAATGCTTACACTTTTAAATGTGGAACAACCGAAAGAAATGACAGGTAAAACAATTATTAAATAATTTGCTTATATAAAAAGGAGAGAATTTATTATGTCAACAATTATTGATGTTTATGCTCGCGAAGTCCTTGACTCTCGTGGTAACCCAACTGTAGAAGTAGAAGTTTACACAGAAAGCGGCGCTTTCGGACGCGCTATCGTACCAAGTGGTGCATCTACTGGTGAGCACGAAGCAGTAGAATTACGTGACGGTGACAAATCTCGTTACCTTGGTAAAGGTGTTCTAAATGCAGTAAACAACGTTAACGAAGCAATCGCTCCAGAAATCGTTGGTTTCGACGTAACTGACCAAGCTGGTATCGACCGTGCTATGATCGAATTAGATGGCACTCCAAACAAAGGTAAACTAGGCGCTAACGCTATCCTTGGTGTATCTATGGCAGTAGCTCACGCAGCAGCTGACTTCGTAGGTCTTCCATTATACCGTTACCTTGGTGGATTCAATGCAAAACAATTACCAACTCCAATGATGAACATCATCAACGGTGGTTCTCACGCTGATAACAACGTAGACTTCCAAGAGTTCATGATCTTACCAGTTGGTGCTCCAACATTCAAAGAATCAATCCGTATGGGTGCTGAAGTATTCCATGCACTTAAAGCTGTATTACATGACAAAGGTCTTAACACTGCAGTAGGTGACGAAGGTGGATTTGCTCCAAACCTTGGTTCTAACCGTGAAGCATTAGAAGTAATCATCGAAGCTATCGAAAAAGCTGGTTACAAAGCTGGCGAGAACGTATTCTTAGGAATGGACGTTGCTTCTTCTGAGTTCTACAACAAAGAAACTGGTAAATATGACCTTGCAGGCGAAGGCCGTACTGGCTTAACTTCTGCAGAAATGGTTGATTTCTACGAAGAGCTTTGCAAAGACTTCCCAATCATCTCTATCGAAGATGGTTTAGACGAAAACGACTGGGATGGTCACAAATTATTAACTGAGCGTATCGGTGATAAAGTACAATTAGTTGGTGACGACTTATTCGTAACTAACACGCAAAAACTTGCTGAAGGTATCGAAAAAGGTATCTCTAACTCAATCTTAATTAAAGTTAACCAAATCGGTACTTTAACTGAGACTTTCGAAGCTATCGAAATGGCTAAACGTGCTGGTTACACAGCAGTTGTATCTCACCGTTCTGGTGAAACTGAAGATGCTACAATCGCTGACATCGCAGTTGCAACTAACGCTGGCCAAATCAAAACTGGTTCTATGAGCCGTACTGACCGTATTGCTAAGTACAACCAATTATTACGCATCGAAGACGAACTAGGCGAAATCGCTGTTTACGATGGTATCAAATCTTTCTACAACATCAAACGATAATTGTAGAAAATAACGACAGACCGTGAGAAATCACGGTCTGTTTTTTTATGCTAAAACTCTTCACCCGTCATAAGTGACATGAAATGTTTAAAGAAACGGTTATAATCAAAATCAATTGCGATTTGATGACTCGGCCAATCAGTAAATGCTTTCGATTCTCTTAAAGAGCGGAATTCTCCAATGCTTGCCCCTTGTGCATAGGATTCCGTCATGACAACGATAGGTGATTTATGATATGTAAACATAGAGTTATCAAGTAAGGCGAGTATTGGCATTGTGTCATGAAAGGGGCTTCCTTTTAAATCTGGCAGGGCATTTTTATAATATCCATAGTAATAATGATCGAATAACGGTTTGACAAGTGGGGCCTTTCCCTTTGCCTCAATGTATTCAGCCATTTCTGGTGTAATGACGGAATATTGAGTGACGTTTAACGGGTATATATACATGTTAGTTGTGGATTGAAGGACTATATTAGCGGCAGTAGGATCGCCATAAAAGTTTGCTTCGGAAATAGGTGTAACATTACCAGGGTGTAAAAAGGCACCGCCCATTACGTAGTAAGATTTAATTTGCTTCATTAGCTGTTTACATAGGATGAATAAAATTGCGAGGGAGGTAAGTCTTCCTAAACTTACAATGATTAATTCATCTTTATACTGTTCAATAAGAGGGATAACTTCAAAAAAATTCTCCATCTCTCCGTTAGTCACATTCTCCTTTGGAATAATCGAACCTAGTCCTTGTTTCCCGTGTACATCCGTAAAGAAAGCAGGAGGGGTACCAGTAAGCGGTTGTTCTGAACCACCAAATACTTTAATATTTCTATTTTTTGTTTCGTGCTTAAGAAAATGAGCATTTTGTACGGCCATTTCTTTTGGAACATTGCCGTAATCAGCAACAATGCCGATGATTTCTATTTCATCGATAAAGAAGGCTAAGAGGAGGGCCATCGCATCATCAATCCCAGGATCACAAAAAATAAGAACTTTTTTGGACATATGTTCACCACCTATCTTATTTATGTATATGTAAGCTTACGGATAAAAAGATTATTTTATTGAAATAACAACCTTATAAATTCAGAAAATAAAAACTTTTTATATTAGGTCAAGGTTTTTGACTTAATTTCCACGCGGAAATCCAGTCATATCAAGGTTGTAAGCGTCTAACATAGGCTGTTTTTGCTGTCAAGTTGATAAATTGCAGCTTTTTACAATTTATACTATGATAAAGATATTAAGAGAAGATCGTATAAACATGAGGGATGATGAACATGAAATTTACAAAGATTCTTGTCCAAATTGCTGCTCTTTACGTTTTCTATATGGTTGGAACTTGGGTACAAGAAATGTTAAATATTCCGATTCCAGGAAGTTTGATTGGGATGTTCCTCTTACTTGTTTTACTTAGCCTAAAAGTTCTTCCAGTGAAATGGTTCGATTTAGGAGCAGAAACACTCGTTGCTATTATGCCGTTTTTATTAATTCCGCCAACGCTTGGCCTAATGAATTACGGTGCTTTTTTTATGAGTAAAGGAATTTCTCTTTTCATTACAATTGTAGCGAGCACATTTTTAATTATTATTGTCGCAGGACATACGGGACAATATCTTGCGAATAGAAAGGAAAGAGAGTCGCGATGAGCCAAATATTAATCGGAATCGGTTGGGTTCTTTTTACGGTGCTATTATACCAATTATCTAAAAAAATCTATAAATTATTTCCAACACCATTCACCATTCCAATGCTTGTAGCAACAGGATTGATGGCTTTCTTATTTATCATGCTTGATATACCATATCAACATTATATGGAAAGTGGTGGCGGTTGGATTGCAAAACTACTGGGACCCGGTGTTGTAGCATTTGCAATTCCTCTTTATAAACAACGTCACGTTCTTCAAAAGTATGTTGTACCGATTGCTGGTGGCGTATTAGTAGGTACAACAGTAGCAATCGCGAGTGATTTTGCTATTGCATCACTTATGGGAACAGATAAAAGCTTAATTTTATCTTCTTTACCAAAATCAGTGACAATGCCAGTTGCAATGAGTGTTTCAGAACAAGTTGGTGGTGTACCGTCATTAACAGCAGCTTTCGTTGTTATCGCAGGTATAACTGGAACGATTACCGGCCCACTTTTATTAAAATGGAGCCGCGTTACAAACTCAGTTGGTAAAGGTATCGGATTTGGCTGTGCTTCTCATATTATGGGTGTAATGAGAGCGATGAAAAATAATGAACATGAAGGTGTTATTGGATCGGTAACAATGACATTAACAGCAATTTTGACATGTTTGCTTGGACCTTTATTTGCAATGATGTTCATGTAATAGAAGAAAAGCGAGAGCAACCTTATAGCTCTCGCTTTTCTATAGAATTTATGCTACAGTTACAATAACTGAATCTTTGTAGGAGGTACGCCAAGTGCATACGTTATTATCCGTTTTACTTATTATTGTATCGATTTTAATGATTGTTATGGTACTTATGCAGTCTAGTAATAGCTCAGGCCTTTCAGGTGCAATTTCAGGCGGTGCAGAGCAATTATTTGGTAAGCAAAAAGCACGTGGAATTGAAGCGGTATTAAACCGTATTACAATTGTTTTAGCTGTTCTATTCTTTGTATTAACAATTGCTGTTACGTACTTAAATTTATAGAATTGAAAGAAGAAGCGTTAGTAAGATGTACTAATGGTTCTTCTTTTTTTGTTTTGCCATTTGAAAGATGTTTCTAATTAGATTATAGAAATATAAATATGGTACACTAGATATAGAAAGAAAACGACTAGATTACAGAAGAGAAAGAGGAGAAGTACATGATGAAATTAGCATCTCCGAAACCATTTACATTTGAGGGTGGAGACCGCGCTGTTTTATTACTACATGGTTTCACAGGAAACTCAGCTGATGTACGTATGTTAGGGCGTTTCTTAGAAAAGAAAGGCTACACTTGTCATGCGCCAATTTATAAAGGGCACGGTGTACCACCAGAAGAGCTTGTTCATACAGGTCCTGAAGATTGGTGGCAAGATGTAACGGAGGCATACCAGCTTTTAAAAGATAAAGGTTTTGAGAAAATTGCTGTCGTTGGATTATCACTTGGCGGCGTATTTTCTTTAAAATTAGGTTATACAGTACCGGTATTAGGTGTAGTACCAATGTGTGCACCGATGTATATTAAGAGTGAAGAAACGATGTATCAAGGTATATTGGCATATGCCCGCGAATATAAAAAGCGTGAGCAAAAAACACCAGAGCAAATTGAACAAGAAATGTTGGAATTCCAACAGACACCGATGAATACATTAAAAGCATTACAACAATTAATTGCTGACGTACGTAACAATGTGGACATGATTTATGCACCGACATTTGTTGTACAAGCACGTCATGATGAAATGATTAATACAGATAGTGCGAATATTATTTATAACGGTGTAGAATCAACGTTAAAAGACATTAAATGGTATGAAGACTCTACGCATGTCATTACACTTGATAAAGAGCGTGACGAGCTACATGAGGATGTATATAACTTCTTGGAGCAACTAGATTGGTAAGATCTAGTTGCCTCTTTTTTTCATAAGGAATTTTTTGTGAAAACTGTAAAAATCATAAGGGGAGTATTGAAGTTTCGCTTTATACATCCCCTATCTTTCGGATACACTAAATAATATAAGGTTTTAAAGGAGGTATTTTTGCTTGGAAGAAATCATACAAGAACATATTGATAAGTTGTTATTATTTATGAGAGAAGAAGCGTATAAACCATTAACAATACAAGAGTTAGAAGAGGCATTTGGAATTGAAAGTTCTGAGGGCTTTAAAGATTTTGTAAAGGCACTTGTAATGATGGAAGAAAAGGGACTTGTTATTCGTACTCGTAGCAACCGTTACGGTCTTCCTGAAAAGATGAATTTAGTACGTGGTAAGTTAATTGGACATGCACGTGGCTTTGCATTCGTTGTACCAGACGAAAAGAAAACAGGAGATGATGATCTTTTCATCCCGCCTACAGAGTTAAACGGTGCACTTCATGGCGATACAGTATTAGCACGACTTAGTTCCCAATCGAGCGGTTCGCGTCAAGAAGGTTCAATTGTACGTATTTTAGAGCGTGGAACGAAAGAATTAGTTGGTACATATACAGAATCGAAAAACTTCGGGTTTGTTATACCTGACAATAAACGCTGGACAAGTGACATTTTCGTATTGAAAAGCGCATCAATGGGCGCTGTAGAAGGTCATAAAGTAGTTGTGAAAATTACGAGCTATCCAGAGAATCGTTTAAGTGCAGAAGGTGAAGTTATTCAAATTCTAGGTCATAAAAATGATCCAGGAGTAGATATTTTATCTGTCATCCATAAACATCATTTACCTTTAGCATTCCCTGAAGAAGTGATGGAGCACGCAAACAGTGTACCAGAAACGATTTCAGAAGAAGATTTAAAAGATCGTCGTGACCTGCGTGACCAAATGATCGTAACGATTGACGGTGCAGACGCGAAAGATTTAGATGACGCTGTTACAGTAACGAAGCTTGAGAACGGTAACTACAAGCTTGGCGTTCATATTGCGGATGTAAGTCATTACGTTCAAGAAGGTTCTCCAATTGATGTAGAAGCAGCGGAAAGAGCGACGAGTGTATATCTTGTTGACCGTGTAATTCCGATGATTCCGCATCGTCTATCTAACGGTATTTGTTCATTAAATCCGAAAGTAGACCGTCTGACATTATCTTGTGAAATGGAAATCAACAACTTAGGTGACGTTGTAAAGCATGAGATTTTCCAAAGTGTAATTAAAACGACAGAGCGTATGACGTATGCTGACGTAAGAAGCATTTTAGAAGATGAGGACGAAGAGTTAATCAAACGTTATGAGCCGCTTGTACCGATGTTTAAAGAGATGGGTCAATTAGCACAAATCCTACGTGAAAAACGTATGCGCCGCGGTGCAATCGACTTTGACTTTAAAGAAGCGAAAGTATTAGTAGATGAAGAAGGAAAACCGACAGATGTTGTTATGCGTGATCGTTCTGTATCAGAAAAACTAATCGAAGAATTTATGCTTGTTGCGAACGAAACAGTAGCAGAGCACTTCCACTGGATGAACGTACCATTCATGTACCGTGTCCATGAAGATCCGAAAGAGGATAAGCTGGAACGTTTCTTCGAGTTTGTAACGAACTTCGGATATGCAGTAAAAGGACGTGCGAATGAAATACATCCTCGTGCGCTGCAACAAATTCTTGAAATGGTTCAAGGACAGCCTGAAGAAGTAGTTATTTCAACAGTAATGCTTCGTTCAATGAAGCAAGCGCGTTACGATGCGGATAGCTTAGGACATTTCGGTTTATCAACTGAGTTCTACACACATTTCACATCACCAATTCGTCGTTACCCAGATACAATCGTTCATAGATTAATTCGTGAATATATCATTAACGGTAAAGTCGACAACGAAACACAAGCCAAATGGCGTGAAAAGTTACCTGAGATTGCAGAGCATTCTTCTAATATGGAACGCCGTGCTGTTGAAGCTGAGCGTGAAACAGACGAAATGAAAAAAGCAGAGTATATGGTTGATAAGATCGGCGAAGAGTATGACGGTATGATTAGCTCTGTAACAAACTTTGGTTTATTCGTAGAGCTTCCAAATACGATTGAAGGTCTTGTACATGTTAGCTACTTAACGGATGATTACTACCGTTATGACGAGCAGCATTTCGCAATGATTGGAGAACGTACAGGTAATGTATTCCGCATCGGAGACGAAATTACAATTCGAGTTATTAACGTAAACAAAGACGAGCGTGCAATCGACTTTGAAATCGTTGGCATGAAAGGTACGCCTCGTCGTAAGTTCAAAGATCGCCCAGTCGTTATCGAGCAGCCAAGAACAGGTAGAAAGAAACGCGGTGGACGTAGCGAGCGTAGTAATGAGCGCGGCGGAGAACGTGGCACAGGTAGAAAATTTGATCGTGGTGGCAAAGGTAAAGGTACAGGTACAGGCAAGGGAAGAGGATCTGCATCCGCATCCACATCCACTAGCCAGCCAGGTAAAAAAGATAGTAACGGCAAGAAGAAAAAAGCATTCTTCGAAAACGTACCAGGATTCAAGAAGAAAAAGAAAAAGCGTAAGTAAGAAAAGGATGGCTTCGCTTTGATAAAAAGCGAGGCTTTTTCTTTTTTTATTGGTGGCTGGAGAGCGAGCCACTTTCGCTT
>NZ_BOQB01000209.1 GCF_018332475.1 Bacillus sanguinis
GGATCCTCTCCTCATCATTTTTATTTTTATCATACGATTTCTCGGAATTTGCCTAATGAAAATATGTAAAACCCATTAAACAAAGGGTCTGATTACAAGTGCTTTTGAACTCGTAATTTGAACCTGTAATTAATATATAATAGATTTTACAAAAAATCAATGAAAAAATGGGAGCTTTTTTAGAGAGAGACTGTGTAATTGGGGATATACATATAAGAGTAGTGTGTGAATTTATATATGTATAAAATAGTATGAAGTTCTGTTTCATTACAAATAATAAAGCCTAAATGCTATTTCACGAATTATAAATGTGAAAGGGAGGGCCTATCCTTTGAATTCATTAAAGAAAAACTTGTCTATCGTTGCTTTAGGTGGAGTAAATGAAATAGGGAAAAATATGTATGCTATTCAATATGAAAATGATATTGTCGTTATTGATTGTGGATCTAAATTTCCAGATGAAAGTTTATTAGGAATTGATTTAATAATCCCAGACATCACATACTTACAAGAAAATAAAGAAAAAATTCGCGGGTTAGTCGTGACGCATGGACATGAGGACCATATTGGTGGAATACCATATTTTTTAAAACAACTAAACGTACCAATCTATGCGACGAAGTTAACGTTAGGTTTAATTGAAATTAAATTAAAAGAGCATAATCTTCAAAATGAGACAGAATTAATTGTTATTCACGCTGAATCAGAAATCGATCTCGGTTCTATTAAGACGACATTTTTTAAAACGAATCATAGTATTCCAGATTGTCTCGGTATTGTGTTTCATACACGAGAAGGTACTGTAGTGCATACCGGGGATTTTAAATTTGATTTAACACCAGTAAATAACCAACATCCTGATATTCATAAAATGGCTAAAATAGGTAGTGAAGGTGTACTAGCTTTACTATCTGAAAGTACAAATGCAGAACGACCAGGTTTTACTCCATCAGAGAGATCGGTAGGGGAACGGATAGAGGAAATATTTATGAAAGCAAATAGAAAAGTAATTATTTCTACATTTGCTTCTAATGTGAATCGTGTTCAGCAAATAGTTGAAGCTTGTATAAAAACAAATCGAAAACTGGCTTTGCTCGGGAGAAGTATGGTAAATGTAGTAGAAGTTGCTCTAGAGAAAGGGTATTTACATATTCCAGACGGTATGTTAATTGAAGGGAGTGAAGTAAATCGTTTAGATCCAATGCAGGTAGCGATACTTTGTACAGGAAGTCAAGGAGAACCGATGGCAGCTTTAGCGCGTTTAGCGAGTGGAAACTATAGACAAGTGGATGTTTTACCAGAAGATACGGTTATTATAGCCGCAACGCCTATTCCGGGAAATGAACGTAACGTTTCACGAATTATAGATAATTTATTCGCATTAGGAGCAAAAGTAATTTACGGATCAGGTAGTTCTACTGGAGTCCATGTATCTGGTCATGCGTATCAAGAAGAATTGAAATTAATGCTTACTTTAATGAAGCCAAAATATTTTATCCCTATTCATGGAGAATTTAGAATGCTACATCATCACAGTTTGTTAGCAGAATCAATTGGAGTTGAAAAAGAGAATATTTTTATCGTTCGTAATGGAGATGTTGTAGATATCAGTAATGAAGTGGCAATTCAATCTAGAAAAATACAGGCAGGAAATATATATGTAGATGGATTAGGAATTGGTGATGTTGGAAATGCCTTATTACGTGATCGAAAACAACTTTCAGAAGATGGAATGCTCGTTATAGTTATTACTTTTAATAAAGCGGATGGAGATATAATTTCAGGTCCGGATATTATATCTCGTGGATTTGTCTATGTTCGTGATTCAGAAGAATTTTTGAAGGAATTAAATAAATTAGCTGTTATTACGATTAATAATTTAAAGAAAGAGAAAGTGAATAGCTGGGGGATTTTGAAAAGAGAAGTAAGAGAAGCTTTAGGGAAGTATATATATACGAATACGAAAAGAAAGCCGATGATCCTTCCTATAATAATAGAGGTGTAATAATGAATAAAAAGAATTCTCGTATGGGAATTCTTTTTTTGTTTTGAAGATAAAATGAACATATAATGAAGTAAATAGGAATGGAAGGGAATAAAAGATGTTATTAAATAAACGTTTTACAATTGGAGAAATGGCAAAAATGCATAATATAGCGGAATCTACTTTACGTTATTATGATGAAAAAGGAATATTTCATCCGTCCATTGTGGACCCACAAACAAATTATCGCTATTACACAATCGATCAATTTTCACTATTAGATACGATAAAATTTTTACGCCAATTAAATATTCCATTAAAGGAAATTAAGAAATATATTGATGAAAGAAATCCAGCATACGCACTGAATTTACTGGAAAAACAACAAGAAATGATGTTGAAAAAACAAAGAGAAATTGAGTACGCTTTGGCGAAAATGGAGCATAGAATTCATTTGATTAAGGAAGCCACAAAAGCAAAAGCTGAACAAATGGTAATGAAAGAGATCCCGCGGCGAAAAATTACAGCAATTGCGGTTGCTCCAAATACAACGGACGATATGTTTGAGTACTACATTCATTCGTTGCAAAAAAATATGAGGCAAATGGATGATAGCTTATTTTCTGGAGATATCGGTGTAACTGTTGCAAAAAAAGGATTAATGCAAAATGAGTTTCAAGCATATAGCAGTGTGTTTATCCTTTTGGATTACATGCCTTTTCAAGTACATCGTTCAGATGAAATTAAAGAAGGTATGTTTGCCTGTGTATATCATCATGGGCCATATGAAGAAACTGATGAAACATATAAGAAGTTAATGAAATACATTGATCAAGAAGGATATGAAATAGACGGAGATGCGATTGAGATTGCATTAATTGATTGGTCTGTAACAGAAAATCCAGATGAGCAAGTAACCGAAATTCAAATTCCTGTAGTGAAAAAATAAGGTGAAAACCTTTGAACTGATGACAAATTTACATTCATTAATATAATTCAGTTACCTATTTTTTAATTCTCTCTTGACCTTCAAGTTACTTGAAGGTTTAAACTGTGAACAGAGCGTTGAAAAAAGGAGCAAAATAGTATGGAAGTAACAGAAAAATTAAGAGAAAAACCAATTAAAAGTTTATTTATCACTTATTTAATACCAGCCGTTCTCGGAATGGTATTAATGTCAGTTAATATTGTGATTGACGCGGTTATGATTAGTAGGGGAGTTGGAGCGAACGGATTAGCAGGAGTAAACGTGGCTATTCCAGCATTTTCAATTTTCTTCTCTATTTCATTATGGATTGGAATGGGCGGGGCAACGTTATATTCTATTGCACTAGGTGAAAATAAAATAGAAAGAGCAAGGTCTATTTTCACTCAATCCATGACAGTGGCAGTCATTATCGTAGGTATTTTAGCAGCGATTTGCTTATGGAGAATAGAAGATTTAGCGTATTTATTCGGTGCAAACGAAGTGATTTTACCGTATGCGTTAGACTATTTACACGTGTTATTAACATTTGGGATGATATATGTTTTAGAAAACATTTTAAGTACATTTATACGAAATGATGGAAATCCTAATTTAGCAATGGCAGGTCTTGTTGTAACAGCTATATTAAACATAGTGTTTGACTATATTTTTATTTTTATTTTTGGATGGGGCGTAACAGGAGCTGCTTCAGCAACTATTCTTTCGGCAGCAATTGGTTTCCTTGTATTATTAACGCATTTCTTTAGAAAAAGTAGTATTTTAAAGTGGACGAAATTCCATTTTGAATGGGATACGATTAAACAAATTATGATAATCGGTTTTCCGAGCTTTATAACAGAAAGTACAGTGGCAATCGTAACGATTGGTTTTAATATAGCATTCGTTCAATATGCAGGAGAAGTAGGAGTAGCTTCCTATGCGATGGTAAACAGCATTCATGCTATGACATTACTATTATTCTTCGGTGTAGGTGCTGCATTGCAACCAATTGCTAGTTTCCATTACGGTGCAAATTTATCAGAAAGATTACGTGAAGGATTACAGTTTGCTGTGAAAATTGCAGTTGTACTTGGCGGCGTTGCGATAATTGTCGGATTATTCTTCGGGAAATATATTATTGGCCTATTTGATGTCCAATCTCCACAATTATTGGAGTTAACATTAACAGGTATTAGTTTGTTCTTTATCCAATACGTATTTTTAGGCTATAACATTGTGTATGGAGAGTACTTCCAATCAGTACGACAAACGAAGAAATCAATACTGATTATAATGAGCCGAGGGCTACTATTTATTATTCCATTATTATGGATTATGCCAAAGTTATTTGGGATAAACGGAATTTGGCTCGTTATGCCAGTAGCTGAAGTAATAACAGCGATTATTCTATTTACGATGAATCGTATGAAACATCCTGTTCCATTAAATATGGCAGGTGAGAAAGAAGTAATATAATGAAGAAAATCCCCTTGAGCAAGTAAGGGGATTTTTTATTTTTTTAAACTAATAGCAAAAGATCCATCAATTTCTTGAACAGAAGCAAAGGCAACATTTGTAATGTTTGTAATTCCTTTTTCTTTTAATTCTTTATATAACCACTTTTCGTCCTTATGAATTAACTTTAAGTTATCGTATTGAATTTGCGAATCAACAATAAGGGCAATTGGTAATCCAGCATACGTAACATCTATGTTCAAATCTTTCGGAGTTAATGGGACAAGTTCACGCTTTGGTAAAATGCTAATGGCTCCATTTGCTTCTAAAATAGCATATTCAATTTCATGAACACTTGGGTATCCTGCGACGCGAAGGTTAGAAAGTAATTCAGCGATGGGATATCTACTTTTTTGTAAGTTCTCAAAAATAATGTCACCATGTTTAATTAAAATAATGGGGTGCCCGAGAATAAAACGATTTAGTTTGTTGAATAGGCTTAATTTTGTAAGGATTAAATGTAAACATGTAATAACGACCATACCGAGAAAAGCTTGCAAAGCACCAGAGACTGGTATGGCCTGAAAAGCTAAATAAGATAAAAAGATAATAGCACCAAAATCATGAGGCGTTAGTTGTGCTAAAGCAGATTTTCCCAGCAGTTTAAGTGACAATAAAAATAAAATAAAAAAGAATGATACGTTACATAAAAAGAGAAGCAATAGGGACACTCCTTCGTGCAAAGTTGTACTTACTGTTCCCGAAAGGAATATAAATATTACTTTTTGAAGGATAAATTAGGGTGAATTGGAATTTGTCTGTATACAAACAAATAAACGGATATTATGATGAAAGAAGCAAAGAACATAGGAGTATACGGATATGAGAAAGAAAAAAATAATTAAGTATATGATAGCAATTATAATGGTTTGCGTTGTTTATGCGGGATTTTTACAATATAACATTTATAAGCATGGGCATATGAATGCGACCTACGATGCGGATTATATCATTGTATTAGGCTCGAAAGTAAACGGAACGAAACCATCGTACTCATTGCAATATCGTATTGATAAAGCAGCTGAGTATTTAAAATCACATGAGAAAACGATTGCTATTGTGTCTGGAGGGAAAGGAAAAGGAGAAGATATTTCAGAAGCATTAGCAATGAAACAAGGATTAATGAAACAAAATATTGCAGAAAACCGCATTATAATGGAGGACAAGTCAACGAGTACAGATGAGAACATTACATTCTCAAAACCTTTAATTCCGGACAATATGGAAAAAGGAATGATTGTAACAAATGATTTTCATATGTTTAGAGCGAAAAAAATAGCAGCAAAACAAGGTTTACAATTAGAAGGGCTGTCAGCCAAAACACCGAAGCGAATTGTCATTCCATCGAATATACGAGAGTATTTAGCCATTACGCAATATTGGTTTATGAATCGAATATAAAGAAAAGTAATCCCGTCTGGAAGTTCAGGCGGGATTGTTTTTGAGGAAAATCTTACAAATATGTCACCTTCATGAAAGGTAAAGCGATAGTTTCTAGAATAGATTCCTGACATAATGAAGATAACAAAAAAACAGTAGAGGTGAATCGGATGAAAGGAAATAATATATTATCTTCACTATGTTACTTTAGTATCTTTTTTGCACCATTTTTACTACCAATTATCGTGTACTTCGTTGCGGAGGATGAAGTGAAATACCACGCGAAAAAAGCATTTTGGTCACATATTTTCCCGTATGCGATTTTAATTGGTGGATTAGTAGTGTCCGGTATATATGGTTTAAGCTTCAATCAATCTGATGGTGCTGGAATTGGAATGATGATCACATATGCAATGTTCATTCTTGTAGGGATTTATTACTTCATTTGGAATATCGTAAAAGGTATTAAAGTTTTGAAAGCGGCGTAATAAGATAAGAAATAATTTGGTGTGAGTTTGTCGTTATTTGTCGGTAAGTCGATATTCCTTGTCGAATCGACGATATATTCGAAAAATCGTTGATATAGTGTAAGGAATCGTTGATATATTTAAATTATCGTCGATATAATTTCATTTACCGTACTAATGTACGTTTTAAAAAAGAGCAATTCAAAAAGAATTGCTCTTTTTGTGCTTATAAGTTGTGAATATTGAAAAAGATATGTTAATTTTTCATTAGGAAGAGAAAAAAGGAGTGTTTTTCATGAATGAGATTATACATAAAATGGAGCAACACGTTTCAGTTCGTAAATATAAAGAAGAATCTATTCCGAAAGATGTAGTAGAAAGAATGGTGCAAGCTGCGCAGCATGCTGCTTCCTCGCATTTTGTACAGGCTTATTCTGTTATATATGTAACAGATCAAGACCTAAAGGTTAAACTAGCAGAGCTATCCGGAAATCGTCACGTGAAAGACTGTGCAGCATTCTTTGTTTGTTGTGCGGATTTAAAACGACTTGAAATGGCATGTGAAAAACATGGTACCGAGATAAAGCATGAAGGAGTAGAAGATTTTATCGTTGCGACAGTAGATGCTTCACTCTTTGCGCAAAACTTAGCGCTAGCAGCAGAATCGTTAGGATACGGTATTTGTTACATTGGTGGTATTCGTAATAATCCGAGAGAAGTGAGTGAATTGCTTCATTTACCAGATAAAGTATATCCTGTATTCGGAATGACAGTCGGTGTACCAGATGAAGATCATGGAGTGAAACCACGTTTACCAGTAACAGCTATCCTTCATGAAAATGGATATGATGAAAAGAAATATGATGAATTATTAAACGAATACGACGAAACGATGAGCGCGTATTATAAAGAAAGATCATCAAATCAAAAAAACGTAACATGGACGGAATCAATGAGTGCATTTATGTCTAAAGAAAAAAGAATGCATATGAAAGAGTTTTTAAGAGAAAAAGGATTTAATAAGAAGTGAGCAAAGAGGCAAACCTGTGATGCAGGTTTGCTTTTTTTTTGGAGGAGAAAGGTGATTGTCTTCGAATAAGTATAGGGGAAGGAGATAATATGAAAAAAGCTTTAATTTTTTTGTTTGATGGATTTGCAGAATTTGAAGTGAATATAGCGAGTTTATTTTTGATAAGTAAGCAATTTGAAATAATAACAGCAACTGTAGACGGAAAAACAGTTACAGGAGAAGGCGGTTTTTTGTGTCAACCACATGTCGCTATCGAGCATATTGAAGTAGCAGACTATGAAGTGCTTATCGTACCAGGCGGACATATTTTTGATCATTTAGAAAATGAAAAGTTGTTATCTATCGTGAACGAATTACATAAGCAAAATAAATGGATAGCGGGTATTTGTGCAGGAACATCTTTACTACATACGGCAGGAGTACTGAATAAGAAGAAATTCTCAACATCGTTAATACCAGATGAAAAACAATTAGCGCATTTACATGAATGGGAATATAAACAAAATAAAGATGTAACGGTTGATGGAAAAATAATAACAGCGGTAGGGTCTGCATACGTTGAATTTGCTACTGAAATAATGAGCAACTCAATTTATTTAATGAAGCTGAAGCGAAGGAGAACTTGCAATATTTTAAAAATGTAACAGAGATTTGTGATGAAACGGTAGTATAAGTGGATAGTTTGATTGCTAATACCTAAGTTCAGAATGTAGATATTACTTTCTGAACTTAGGTATTTTGTTTGTTATCATATACATAGAAATGAAAATTAAGAATTTTTTACAAAAGTGATAGAAAATGAGAATGGAATGCCAATAGTAAGTAAAGGCAGCTGCTAAAGGGGAATTGAGGAAGGAAGATGCTTATGATTTTCAATTCTGAAGAGGATTTAATTATAGCTATGAAAAAACGCGATCAAGATGCTTTGAAAGAAGTGATTGATCAATATGGAAAATTAATTTTGTACATTATTCATAAATCATTAAGTACCCCTATTGAAAAACAATATGTGGATGATTGTTATAACGATGTATTTACTGTCATTTGGTTTCATATCGATCAATTTGATATAGATAAGGGAAACTTAAAATCTTGGATGATTGGTATTACAAAATTAAAGGCATTGGAATATAAAAAGAAAGTATATAAAGAGAATAAAATCGATAAAGACGTAGAAATAAATACAAGTGTCCATGATAGGTATGAAATAGAACAAGAAGAAGAGATTATGGAAATAGTCCAAGATTTAAATAAGAAAGATCGATATATCTTTTTAAAGAGGTATATTGATGGGTATTCCATTGACGATATTGCGAAAGAGTTAAAAGTAACGGCGGATTATATATACAATCGAATTTCTCGTGGGAAGAAAAAACTTCAAAAACTGTGGAAAGGGAGTGTGTAATATGGATAAAAGATTATTATCTATGTTAAATGAGCTCCAATATTCAGAGGAAGAAATTACACGTTTAGAGAAAGAAGCGGAAGAGACTATAAATATAGATAAGTATTATGTGAAAAACGGGGAGTTATTGAAGAAAGTAACGGTGCAAATGTTGGAAGAATCAGTTCGGAAAGAGTTACAAGAAGGGGAAGAAATCGAATGTGAAATATTAGTAGAAGAGGGGAGTCTTGTAAATTCTAAAGTTATACCGAATATATTCACGGCAGGTGCTACTTTTTACTATTACATTGTTTTAACAAATACAAGATTACGAATTAAATCGTTAGATTGTTATTATAAAAAAACAAATGAGTACAATGTGCTAATTAGCTCAATTCAAGCAGTTTCGAGACATAAAAAAATGAAGAATGTATATGGAATTACTATAGATAATAACTATATACAATTAGGAAGTACCGAGCATGAACAAGAATTAAAAACCGTAATTGAGAAGCTAAAACAACGTGGGGTGAAAGAAGAGAGATATAAAGATTTTGAAAAAAGCTGGCTGATTTTTTTCAATGTGTTTGTAATAGCGATAGGTGGGCTTCTAGTTTTAAAATATTTAATTTGAAAATAAAAAGCGGCATAATAGCCGCTTTTTTATCGTTATCATGTTTAAAAATATAACGACGATACTTCATTTAAAACCCATCTGTTATGGCACAAACTAAAGCACCTTCTATAACAAATGCAAACTTTCAATAAGAAGATATATACCTGTGCAGCTCAAAAGAATATACGTAAATATTTTGAAAATCCGTTGATTAAGCCATTTGAAAATAATTTGACCTATATACAAACCTAGAAATACGATTGGAATAGCATAAAAACTTGATTCCCAAATTGTTTTGTTTGTGCCAGTAAAGAGTATTTGAGTTAGTAGACTAATGAAATATATAAATAGATAAAAAGCTAAAGTAGTTGCTCTCAACTTCTCTTTTTTCGTATCCGTTCCTGTAAAGTACAGTAACAAGGGTGGTCCTGGCATACCGATACTTGTCGTTAAAAGACCGGATAATCCGCCCACTAAGAAATCTCTAGATTTTGTTGATTCAATCTTAAAGTTGCATATTAGCATCAACGTTAATAATAAGAGCAGGATGCTAATTGCTAATTTAAACGTGTTGATGTTAATAGAAATGAAAACGAAAATACCAAAAGGTACACCAACTATACTACCGAAAATTAACCTTTTCAGTAGTATAAAATCAATATCCATTCTTATTTTCCAAATGAGTGATATGGAAATAATTAATGATAAAATGATATTTATTTGTATAGCTTCTTGTGGTAGAAATAACATGAGTAAGAAAGGTGTTGCCATAATAGAAAAGCCAAAACCTGTACTTGTTTGTAAAATAGAAGCTACTAATATAATACATATGAAAATGAATGTGATTTCCAAAATAGCCCTCCTGTTTAATCAAGTGTAACTAGTTGAAGTTTATCATTTAAGTGCATTTTTTCACAAACTTATTTGTATTTTAACATAAATATGTAGTTTCTTCTCAGCTGACATTTTAAAAGAATTATTGTTGGGCAAGAAATAATGAATGGGATCAAATTAACATAAAAAGCTTAATCCTTATGTAATAAGGATGCTTGAACTTGTTTTTTCCATTCGCTTAAATATACTTTATCCTCTGTAGGGAGTCCAACAGGTAATTGTGCAATCAATTCTAAACTATTGCCGTCAGGATCGTTAAAGTATACGGAGGCATGGGCTAATTCTGGAAAAACAATCGGCTCAATTGGTTCCATTCCAAAGTCTTTTCGTGCTGAAATGCCTTTTTGATTTAGCCAATCTATCGCATTTTCTAAATCATGTAAGCTTACTTGAAAGGCGATGTGTCGTAAAGAAGGGTGATAATTAACTTTGTATTCTGTGCCTTCCCAAAGGCCGAGCCAACTTTCATTTTCTTTAATCCAAAAGAAAGCAATATCAGCTCCTCTTTTGTATAATTTCAGTCCAAGTGATTTATAAAAAGATATTGATATCTCTAAGTTACGGACAGGTAAATGTGCTTCGTAAAGACCTTTAATCATTGTAATCCTCCTTATTAAAATATTTCTAATTTCATGGTAAACGTTTTTTTATTAGTTGAAATCATAAAAAAGAGGGATAGCACTTCATACGAAAGTATGAAAAAACAGCTCAAATATGAGCTGTTTTCGTATAGTTTTTCGTTCATTTGTTAAGGATAGGATATATTAGTATCCGTATCCGCCGCCACCCCAACAGCTACATCCGATGATGATTAGAAGGATGAATAGTACGATAAGCAAAGCAAATCCACCGCCGAAACCAGCGCAACTTCCACCATAGCTCATATGTTTTCCTCCTTTTGAGTAAGTTAAATCTATATAATTCATGGACTACTGTATACAATATGTTTTTTGTATGGAAAAGGAGCCAGTCTCTTGAGTAATTAGACAAACGCCTGTATGGTCATTTTGATTGTATATTGTGCTAGGGATATGTGAATGAATCGTTACATATTTTACGATTTGTGCATAAAAAAATATAAAAATTGTAAAAAAAACCATTTATATATTTTTTTATGAGAGAATTTGTACTATAATTTTACAAGTAATATTATGGGAAAAGGGAGTTTTAGTAAAGAGATGGAGATGGGAAAATTACACAATAAAATAGAAAATAAAAAGAAAGAGCTAATTCAACTTGTTGCTAGACACGGATTGGATCATGATAAAGTTTTGTTATTTAGCCGAGATTTAGATATACTTATTAATAAGTTTATGAATGTAAAAGATAAAGTACATAAATAAATAATTTATAGTTTTTTATATTAAGATATTTTGTGAGAAAGGGAGAGAACAGTATTTGGAACATTTACAAGAAGAGCTATATAAACAAATAAAAGAAGAAAAAGGCATTGTTACAATTTTTTTAAAGAGTGGCGTTAGAATAGTAGGAGAAGTTGTCGCAATAGACAAATTTACAGTTTTAATGTTAGTTGATGGAAAACAACAACTTATTTACAAGCAAGCTATATCAACAATAATGAAATAAGACACTCATATTGAGTGTCTTTTCATTATTGTTTGCAAGCTTCGACGTCAATGCCGGCAGCTAGTAATTTCTTTTCTCCATCTAGCTCGATGATTTTTTGTAATTTAGATAGGAAAGAATCAAAGTTAGTATGCTTTGCTACTTGGAATGTCATTTTATGCTCAATTGGAAGCCACGTATCAATATCAGCTTCGTTATGCTGAATTTTCACTTCAAGCTTATCAAGTGCGTTAGCTACTTTTGCTTCGTACGTATCTTTCGCTTCAAACTCCATCCATAAATCATATAATTCCTCACCGAGAGAACCTTTTAATGTTCGTTTAATATTTAAAATGGCTTCTTGCTCATTTTTTTGTTTTTGTAATTGTAATTCATGACTATTCATTGTATCAAAAGCAGGAATATCACCAGCTTCTGCCTCGACTAGGTCGTGAATAATAACCATTTTAAGTAATTTTTCCATATTTACTTTTTGATCTAAATAAGGCTCAACTAAAATGGCCATTAGAGACATGCGCCACGTATGTTCAGCAACACTTTCTTGACGTCCATTAGAAAGCCAGCTATGTCGCATTTCATATTTTAGTTTTTCTGCTAGTGCAATGACTTGTAAAATGTTATGTTCCATCGTGATCCTCCTCATATTTCCATACTATAATTCTAATATGGAAATGAAATGTGTCAATTTTATGAGTATATTGCGATAAATAGATGATGAGCGTATAATAAACATTATATGTGAAAACGCATTATTAAAATAAAAAAATGTTTTATAAAAATGAAAAAGGAAAGGGCAGGAATATGGGAGACGGAAATCAAGGATTTGCTAGACCAGAAAGAAAAAAAAGGAAGTTTGATATTTCTAGCCCATTGGGCATAATAGTAGGTTTTGCTATTGTAATAGCGGCAATTATGCTTGGCGGCGGTGGAATAAAAGCTTTTAAAAACTTTTTAGATATTTCATCTATTTTAATCGTCATAGGGGGAACTACAGCGACAATTGTTGTGGCATATCGATTTGGAGAAATAAAAAAATATACGAAAAGTATTTTTACTGTTTTACATAGAAGAGAAGAAGATTTAGAGCAGTTAACGGATTTGTTTGTTGATTTTTCGAAAAAATCCAAAAAACACGGGTTGCTTTCTTTAGAAGTTGACGGAGAGCAAGTTGACAATCCTTTTATTCAAAAAGGAATTCAACTCATGTTAAGTGGTTATGATGAAGAGGAATTAAAAGAAGTGTTAATGAAAGATGTTGAAACGGAAGTGTATGAGTTAAGAAAGGGAGCGACATTATTAGATAAAATTGGTGATTTCGCTCCAGCTTGGGGAATGATAGGGACTTTAATCGGTCTTATCATTATGCTTCAAAACTTGCAGGACACGTCGCAAATTGGTACAGGGATGGCAGTTGCGATGTTAACGACATTGTATGGATCAGTACTTGCAAATATGATTGCGATCCCTCTTGCTGAAAAAGTGTATCGTGGTATTGACGATCTATATACAGAGAAGAAGTTTGTAATTGAAGCAATTTCAGAATTGTATCGTGGACAAATCCCTTCTAAATTAAAGTTGAAACTGGATACATACGTATACGAAACAAAAATAAAAAAAGTAAAACGAGCAGCCTAATATTGCAAGGAGTGGTATGGTGATGATAAAACGACCGCAAAAGGGATCGCCTCGTTGGATGACGACTTTTACAGATTTAACGATGTTATTATTAACTTTCTTTGTATTACTAGTTGCTACATCAAAGCAAGATACAGTAAAATTATCAAAGATGCTTGAAAAGTTTAGTGATGCAGAGCAAGTTGATGCAAAAGTAATGGAAAATACGATACCAGATATTTCACATGAAAAAAATGATGAAAAAATGATCTCAAAAAAGCGAATGGATGACTTGTACAAAAAGTTAAAAGCATATGTAGACAATAACGGTATTAGTCAAGTGAATGTATATCGAGAGGATACAGGAGTAAGCGTCGTTATAGTAGATAATTTAATATTTGATACGGGCGATGCGAACGTTAAACCGGAAGCAAAAGAGATCATTAGTCAATTAGTCGGATTTTTTCAATCTGTACCAAACCCAATTGTTGTAGAAGGGCATACAGATAGTAGACCAATCCATAACGAGAAGTTCCCTTCTAATTGGGAATTATCTTCAGCGAGGGCGGCTAATATGATCCACCACTTAATTGAAGTGTATAATGTGGAGGATAAAAGGTTAGCTGCGGTAGGATATGCAGACACAAAACCAGTCGTACCAAATGATTCACCGCAAAATTGGGAGAAAAACCGTCGCGTTGTCATTTATATTAAAGAATAGTATATTTTTATTTTAGTAATAAAATAATAAAAATACAGAAATTCTTTTAAAAAAATATTAAATTTTATCGTTTTATTTTGTATAATGAGTGAGAATGATAAGGTGAAATATTAAGATATATTTATACATAGAAGGAGAGAATCAAATAGAATGGCACATAAAATTTTAGTTGTAGACGATGCAATGTTTATGCGAACGATGATTAAAAACTTATTAAAAAGTAATTCTGAATTTGAGGTTATCGGAGAAGCAGAGAATGGGGTAGAAGCGATTCAAAAATATAAAGAACTTCAACCTGATATTGTAACATTAGATATTACTATGCCGGAAATGGACGGACTTGAAGCGTTAAAAGAAATTATGAAAATTGATTCAAGTGCAAAGGTTGTTATTTGTTCAGCAATGGGACAACAAGGTATGGTTTTAGATGCAATTAAGGGTGGAGCAAAAGACTTTATTGTCAAGCCATTCCAAGCAGATCGTGTAATTGAAGCTTTAACAAAAGTAGCAAACAGCTAATATAAAAGGGGCGCCACAAGGAATCAAAACAGTGATAACGGAAAGATGTGTGGCCCCCTTTTTTCTCGTTTTAAAACACTAAATTGTTATACATAAATGAAATGTTTGTTAGACAGGTAGGGGATGAAAATGCAAACAGATCTGTTAAATATATTTTTTGAGGAATCGGAAGAACATTTGCAGTCGCTAAATGAAAATGTGCTAATTTTAGAACAGAATCCTGCTGATATGGGTGTAGTTGGAGAGATATTCCGCTCAGCCCATACATTCAAAGGTATGTCTGCGAGTATGGAATTCACGGAAATGGCGGATTTAACGCATAAAATGGAAAACGTTTTAGATGAAATTCGTCATGGGAATATAGTTGTACATGCAAATATTATTGATGTGATTTTTGAGTGCATTGATAATTTAGAGAAAATGGTTGCAGATGTGCAACAAGGCGGAATGGGTAATATTGATGTAGTATCAACGAAAAATAAATTAGAAGCTTTATTGAACGGAAATGTAGAAACCAGTGCGGAACATGTAGAACAAGAGTCTATAAACAAAGATGATGCAGTTTCGCATGAAGTACATATAACCGTTGAACAGCAAGCTATTTTAAAAGCAGTACGTGCCATTATGTGTATTGAAGCACTGCAAAATATAGGTGATATACAAAAAACGGTTCCGAGTATTGAAGAAATCGAAGCGGATGCTTTCGGATTTGAGTTCACAGTATTTATGAATACAGATCGTAGTGTAGAAGAATTGAAACAGGTAGTGCTCCACGTTTCTGAAATTGAGAAAGTAGTAGTGAAACAAGGAGAATCTTTACAGGAAGTAGATTCGAAGTTTACTACAGAAGAAGCTGTGCAAGTAGAAGAACTGATTCAACCGGATGTAGTTACTACGCAGGTCCAAGCACCTATTGAGGCGGCGAAGCAACCAGCAAGTGCTACGACAATGAAAAGCGCTGTAAAAACGAAAAATGCTAAAGGTGAGAATCGCTCCATTCGTGTTCAATTAGAGAAAATTGAACGATTAATGAATATGTTTGAAGAAAGTGTAATTGAACGTGGGCGTATTGATGAACTGGCACAAACGATTCAAGACAAGGAGTTAATTGAGCACTTAAATCGATTAGGCGATATTTCAAAAGATATTCAAAATGTACTATTAAATATGCGTATGGTACCGATAGAAACTGTTTTCAATCGCTTCCCGCGTATGGTACGTATGTTAGCGAAAGATTTAGGGAAAAAAATCGACTTACAAATTACAGGTGAAGATACTGAAGTTGATAAAATTGTTATTGATGAAATCGGTGACCCACTCGTTCATTTAATTCGTAATGCGATTGACCATGGGATTGAAACTGTTGAACAACGTCGTGATGCAGGGAAAAATGAGACAGGTACGATTAAATTAGAAGCTTTTCATAGTGGAAATCATGTTGTTATTCAAATTACGGATGACGGAAATGGTATTCATAAAGGAAAAGTATTAGAAAAAGCGATTAAAAATGGTGTTGTAACAGAATCTGAGGCAAATAAGTTAACAGATCGTGAAGTGTATGATCTCATTTTCCAACCAGGATTTAGTACAGCTGAAGTAGTATCGGATCTTTCCGGGCGCGGGGTTGGATTAGATGTTGTAAAACATACAATCCATAGTCTAGGTGGGCATTTGATTATTGATTCAGAGGAAGGAAAAGGAAGTACATTTAGAATTGAACTTCCGTTAACATTATCTATTATTCAATCGATGCTTGTTCAAACAAATGACACGCGTTATGCTCTACCTCTTGGTAACATTGTCGAAGCGATTCGAATTAAGAGAGAAGACATCCAATCCCTACAAGGAAAAGACGTGTTAAACTATCGTGATCAAATTATTGAAGTGAAGCATTTAAGTACTGTATTTGGTGAAAAAACAGTAGATGAGGCGTTTGAGTCATATGATAGTCAAATGGTTCCTGTGTTAATTGTTCGTAATACACATCGTAGCTATGGACTTATTGTAAACACAATTATCGGTCAAAGAGAAATAGTGTTAAAGTCATTAGGTGACTTCTTTGCAGATAGTTCGAACTATTTCTCTGGCGCGACGATTCTCGGCGATGGACGAGTGGTCCTCATTTTAAACCCTGAAGGTTTATAATAGGAATGAAGGAAAGCTCCCCACTTGTAAACAATTGGGGAGCTTTTTGTTAACTATGCAAATATAAGAAAATTAATATATAAATGGAAATAAATACATGTTCACGATTAGTGTAGGAAGTTTGTTAAAATATAATGAATGTAATAAATAGAGAGTGTATTCATTTGATAGAAAAACAAAAATGAGGAGGCAGGGAAAATGCCTGAGCAACACACAAAAGGGGATACGAGCACAATTGTGCTAGATAAAGAAAAGGAGCTTTTAACGCCTCAAGAATGTGATATTCTTGGTGAAATTGCAAATATATCATTTGGCTCAGCTTCGACAGTATTATCAACAATTTTAAATAGGCAAGTAAGTATAACTGCTCCTCATGTAGAGTTAGTGGACTTATATGATACAAGTGATGTTGAGGTGCCTCATGTTGTATTAAACATTCATTTTACAAAAGGGTTAGATATGGAGAATTTACTTGTCCTTCAGCAAGATGTTGCTTTATCGATTGCTGATTTAATGATGATGGGGACAGGTGAAGTGGAAGAAGGGAAAGAGCTTGGCGAATTAGAGCTAAGTGCTGTACAAGAAGCGATGAACCAAATGATGGGATTCGCAGCGACGTCTATGTCAGAATTCTTCCAAGATACAGTAGACATGTCTCCGCCGACAATTAAAGTTGTAAAGTTATCAGAAGAGATGGAGAAAATCTCTGGAATAACTGAAAATAACACGATTGTTAAAGTGTCGTTTGACCTTAAAATAGATAATCTTGTAAACTCTAAACTCGTACAAATTGTTTCAGTTGAACATACGAAACAGATGATAAATAAATTACTACAATTGTCTGGTGAAGTGGAAGAGCAGGACGAGCCGGTAGAAGTAGTGGAAGCTGAGATTGTAGGAAAACATGCCGAAAAAGAGCAACTAACGCAAGAAGAGAAAGATGTACTTGGTGAAATTGCGAATATTTCAATCGGTTCAGCTTCAACGGTATTATCAACGCTATTAAATCAACCGGTTACGATTAGTACACCAAATGTAGAAGCGATTAATGTACGTCATTATGACGGAGTACCAGTTCCTTTTGTTATTTTAAATGTTGATTTTGTTGAAGGTTTAAAAAATGAGAACGTATTCGTGTTTACGAAAGATGTTGCTTTGACAATGGTAGATTTAATGATGATGGGAACAGGGGAGATTGACCCAGAGAAAGAGCTTAGTGAATTAGAACTGAGCGGTATTAAAGAAATTATGAACCAAATGATGGGCCATGCTGCAACAGCGATGTCAGAAATGTTTAAAGAGAAGATGGACATGACACCGCCAGACGTAAAATTTGTTACATTAAAAGAAGAAATGGAATATTTGGGAGAAGCAATGGAAGTGGACGAGCTCGTTCAAATTACGTTCAATCTTGAAATCGGTGACCTGCTTCAATCGAAAATGTATCAAATTTTACCAATTTCAGAAGCGAAAGAAATGGTAAGACGACTGCTATATCCAATGGTAGAAGCGGAAGAAGAGATTGCTGAGGAAGAAATAGAAGAAGAGGTTGTAGAACCTGTTGTACAACCGATTGAATTTAAAGAAGTGAAACAAATTGAGCCAGTATATATGGATACAACCATTCTACAAAATGTAGAAATGAACGTGAAATTTGTATTTGGAAGTACAGTGAAAACCATTCAAGATATATTAAGTTTACAAGAAAATGAAGCCGTTGTTTTAGATGAAGATATTGATGAACCAATTCGAATTTATGTAAATGATGTATTGGTGGCGTATGGTGAACTTGTAAATGTAGATGGATTTTTCGGAGTGAAAGTGACGAAATCACTATAAGGCATTGAAATAGGAGTTTGAACAGGCAGATGAAAAACGTAAAGTTTTTTCTAATTTGCTGGCTATGCATACATGTGTGCTTGCTCTTCCCGCTGCAAAGTCATGCGGAAGAGCAAAATATGCCAGATCAAAATATAAATGAAGTGAATGTGCAAGAAAAAAACAAAGAAGTTCATGGGCAGCCAGAGCAAGTGGAAGTGAATCAAGGTAAAGAGCAACAACAAGAAGTAGCAAATGAACAAGAAATTGAAAAAAAGATAGAGACGGATCAAGGGATTATTACAGTAAATAAGCCGGAATTAAAAGTTGGCGAAGAAGTGCGGGTTATTGTAGAGCCGAAAGAGAAAAATGTTCAAAGTATAAAAGGGATTTTGCACTTGCCAAGAAACGGCAATCAGTATGAACAAGAAAGAATGCTATCGTTTAAGTATGAAGAGGAAATGAAGCGATGGATTGCTAACTACAAGGTCGAGACTTTTGATTTGCAAGGTGATTGGAACCTGCAGCTCATTCAAAGCTATAAAGAAAATGAGAAAGAAGAACTCACTGAAAATGAAGTGAAAGTCCCGCTCGTTCAGATTAAAAATGAAACGCCAACTATAGATAAAGAATTGCCGAAGTTACATAAAGTTACTATTGATGAAGCGAAAGAGAAGTTAATTGAACGGAAACAAGGCGATTCTATACGTGTGCGAGTGAAGGCGGCAGACAAAGAATCGGTTGTGAAAGAAGTTCGAGTTACATTAAAAGGGAAAGATAATAAAGAGATTACAATTTTATTAGACTACAATAAGCGCGATATGGAATGGCAAAAAGTATTTGAAATAACGGATGCGTTGCCAATCGGCACATACGAACTACTTATAGAGGTAGTGGATGCGGCCGGCAATAAACTGGTAGAGGCAAGTGAGTATATCGTTTCTGTTTTGGAGCAAAAAACAGAAGAGGATAAAAAGGTAGAAGAACAAGAGAATGAAGATACATTAGAAGATAAGAAAGAATCTGAGAAGCAGGAAGACCCGAAAGTAGAGATTCCGCTTCTAGAAAAAAAACAGCCAGTTGTTCAAATTCCGAAGCAAGAAGAGAAAATAAACGATTTTATAAAAGAGCCGCTAAAAGAGAAAAAAGAAATTACTTACTTTATAAAAGAGCCATTGGCAGATCAGAAGGACGTAAGTGATGGGAAGGCTCAAAAAGAGAACAAAAGCAGAAATGACAATGGGGTCGTTTCGAAAAAGAAAGAACAAATAGAAGAACCGCAAAAGAAAAAGGAAGAAAATAGCGAACAAGGAGTACAAGCTTCTAATGTGTTTGCTATTATGTCAGGTTTATTCGTACTCTTTTTAGTTTTAAAGAGTAATAAAGAATGGGGCTAATTATTTCACCGTAGTGGAGGCGCTTAAATGGAAATTAAACGTACGACAATTGAAAATAAGACGCTACAACCATTAAAACAGCCTGCAGCTATTTCAGAACATGAGATTCAGAAAGAACGAAAACGTAGTAACCTAGTTTTTACTGGGCATTCCAAAATCATTATGAAAAATAATGAAATCGGAATTTTACTTGCTAGTTTAGGTGACGGAAAGATTGTGAAAGAAATGCTTTCTAAAGAGATGGATACAGTGTTACAACTTTTTAAAAAGTTACACGCGTTATCTGGAGAAGGAAAGCAAACCGAAAAAGTATATGAACAAATAATGAGAAGCTTGCAAGGGCTTGTGAAACAGGCGCATATAAAAGAACTGCCTTTGTTAGATGGAACGTATGATTTCGCTGAAGTACAACTATCATTTGGTAGAAAGGTACATATTCCGTTACTAGATGTAAGTGCACTCCTTTCTAACGTGGAGAGTGATTCGTCGGAAGGAAATATAAATTTAATGGTAACGGTTATTACTGCGTATATAACGAAATTATCTAATGAAACCATTTTAATTAGTGTCACGGATCGCACGGCTAAAGAGCGGGATGCAAGTGTATGGAGAGCACTTGCAGAAATGAATATGACACAATTATCACAGGTGTTGAAACAAACGATGCAAGAACATAAATGGTCCATGACGTTTCTGTTTCTCTTTATATGGGTTGTTTGTATTATTTTAATTCGATTTATATAAGAAAATGGATGAGACCTCGAATCGTGGACATGAAAAAAGTCACGTGATTCGGGGTTATTTTAAACCGTTTACTCCTTATCAATTATTACTATTAGTCAGTTTTTTGAATGTAATTCCGCAATTCCTCATTATGATTTTAGTTAATAAATACAAAAAAAGCAGGGTGAATTAATCCTGCTTTTTCTATATTTTTTCGTAAAAGAATGTATCAAAGCGCTGAAGATTGAATCGTTCGGGTGTTAAAATTTGTTCTGTGCTACCAACAAATAGCACACCGCCTTTTCGTAAAGAACGGCTAAACTTTTCGTAAAGTTTGACTCTTGCTTCTTCTGTGAAGTAAATCATTACGTTACGACAAATAATCAAATCGTAATTTGTATCGAACGACTGCATTAACAGATCATGTTGTTTAAACGTGACGTTTTGCTTCATGTTTTGATGCAATGAATATATATCATTCTCTTTTGTGAAATGACGCTCTTTCAAATCGCTAGGTAATTCTTTTAAAGAACGGTCCGTATATTGACCGCGTTTTGCAGTCTCTAAAATATGAAAATCAAGATCCGTTGCTAGTATTTCATAGCGAAATGGAGATAGATGTTTCGCTAAAATTAAAGAGAGTGTATATGGCTCTTCACCAGCAGCGCAAGCGGCACTCCATACTTTTAATTTTCCGTTATTTTGTTCGAGTAATTTTGGTAGTGCTTTCGTTTCTAGTGTTTGCCAACGTTCTTTATTTCTAAAAAACTCTGAAACGTTTATTGTAATATAGTCAATAAAACTTAAAAATAAGCTTTGATCGACACGTAAAGTACTTAAGAAAGTAGTGTAGTTTTCAAAACCTTTTCTTGAAATAAAAGCATCGATTCTACGACGCATTCTATCTTGTTTATACGAAGCGATATCCATATTGAATTGTTGTTTAAAACTCGCGATAAAATGATCATAATCTTGTTCAATTATCATATTTACACTGGGCACAATAACGATATTGTGCCGCCCCCTTTACATCATACGAATTTTTTGTTCAAAGCTTTTTTTCATTTGCTTTTCATGTAAACCTGGTAAATCATAAATAACAGCATCAATCCCAGCTTCTTTTGCAATATCAACGGGAATGACAGATGTATGTTTGTCTCCGTTATAAAAACAGAGAACTAAATCGGTATCTTCAATAATTTGTTTCACAAAAAACATATAATCTGATCGGTAAATAGAGTCGGAAGGATGATCAAAAGCAACATACTCGGCTCCGTGTTTTTTTAAATAATCAACGATTTCTTGGAATTCATCTGTTACTGCTTGTAACGGTTGTAGCGTGTAAAGGCATAAATTTTGAGCGAGTCTTTCGTTTTCGACGAAAAAACGAAGTACCTCATTTTCAATAGATTTATAACATAATATGTAAATTTTATGTTTGTGAGCATAGTCAGTTAAAAATTTTTTAATTTCTTCTTGATCTAATGCTGTTAATTGATTTGAACCACAAAGAAAAATATTCATAGAATTGTGCCACCTCATGCTAAATTGTAACATATCTTCTATAAAAAATAACTGCAAAATATTAGTGTTCAGAGTATAATTATAAATAACTAGATTTTACGATTAACTTTAGGAAGAAATAAAAAAATAAATAGGTGATATATATGCTGCGTTCTATCTCGCATAATCCAATTTTATCGCATATACCGCCTGCTACTCAAATGCCGAAAGAAGCAAATGTCAGGACAGGACTTGCATTTTCGGATAATTTGCATGCAGATCCGAAAAAAGATAAATTGTTAGAACAAATGGAAGCGTTTGTTGATAATATTGGAGAGATTAAAGAGAAAATTGAAATGGAATTAACACTTGATAACGTAATGGAATACAAAAATACAGTAAAATCATTTTTGAATTTTTACGTTGATAATGTATTGCAATATAAAGATGTCATGTCTCGTCATCCGCGATATGGATATTCACAAAAAATGACGATTGTGAAGCAGGCGGAAATGGGATTAAATGAGTTAGAAGATGTAATGAATTTAATTAATACAAAAACGGGACATTTAGAAATGTTAAATCAAATTGGAGAAATCCACGGTTTAATTGTAAATTTAGTCTTGTAAAAGGGAAGGAAGCTATATGTATATACAATTATATGAAAAGCTCGTTATTATTCAAAAAGCATATGAAAACATTCAAACGCTTGGAGAACAAATATATGAGAATTTAAAACATAAAAATGTAAATGCGGTTCAAAAACTGCAAGTAGAGCAATTGCAATACATTGATGGTTTAAAAAAGTTATCAAATTCATTTGAAGAAATGGTTGTTCGATTTTGTAAAGAACAGGGAGTGGAATCATTTCGTGTAAGTGCATTATTTTCGTATTTTTCTCA
>NZ_BOQB01000210.1 GCF_018332475.1 Bacillus sanguinis
TTGTAATACAGAACTATAGTGAAGGAAAGAACGTAAGGGAAAATAAATATGAGGAGAAACTGCATTTTGTAGACGTATTGTGGGGGTCGATGATATTTCATTGTAGTTACGTAATGAGAAGTGCTAACAAGTATGCAAGCGAATTTGCTAATACTAAAGTGGGTTATTCGTAAAATTAATTATAATAATATATATTCTATTTAATGAGAGAAAGAAAATGTACACTTATAAATTACAACGTGATCAATCAATCTGCGCTGAAAAAATAAAGATACTTTACAATACTGTCGGTTGGTGGCCAGAAAGAAATCGATATTGAAAAAATGTTAAAGAACAGTATAGCGATTGGTGTATGGGAAGAAAATGAGTTAATTGGATTTGCTAGAGTTGTTTCAGATGGTGTCTTCCGAGCATACATAGAAGATGTTGTTGTGCATGAGAGGGTAAGGAATAAAGGTATTGGAGAGAAGATGCTTACAATGTTGCTTGAAGAAATATCTCATATCGATATTGTGAGCTTATTTTGTGGAGAGAAGCTTATAAAGTTTTATGGTCAAAAACAATTTCAAGCGACGAAACAAATTGTGATGCATCGTAATCAAATAGGGAAAGAATAAGAGGTGGCAATTAGTATGATTGCAACAAGAGCGTATTGTTTATCAAAAAGAAAAGCGATAGAAGATTCTCCTGATGGTTGGAATGCAACATGTATGAGGCTGAATAATAAAATATTTGCAATAGTAAACCATGAAGAAGGAGAAAAAGCTGCAATTACATTGAAATGTGATCCAGAACTTGCGCTAAGATTAAGAGAAGAGTATCCAGAAGCAATCATTCCGGGGTATCATATGAATAAAAAACATTGGAATACAGTGTATATACATAAAGATGTAGAGCAGGAGCAAATTAATAAGATGATTGATTGGTCATATGATTTAGTTTTACAGTCATTTTCAAAGAAAAAGCAGCAAGAGTTATTAGATTAGTATGTATGAGGGGTGGATGTATTGGAAAACACAATCAAAGGTACATATGATAAATTAGCGAGTACATATAAAGAAAATTTAGATGTGGCAAATCCATATAACAGCTATTATGAAAGACCAGCGATGATGGAGATGATTTCAAAGAATTTAGAAGGGAAGAGTATATTAGATGCTGGATGTGCAGCTGGGTGGTATACTTCTCAATTTGTAGAAAGAGGAGCAAATGTTACTGCAATTGACGTAAGTTCTGAAATGGTGAAATATGCAAAGGAAAGTACAGGCGATAAAGCAACATTTCTTTGTCATGATTTGCAAGAAGTATTACCATTTGAAGATAATACTTTTGATGTTATTGTAAGTTCATTAACGTTGCATTACTTAGAAGATTGGAATAAAGTATTTCAGGAGTTTCGCCGCGTATTGAAGCCAGGTGGCGAATTTATATACTCCATTCATCATCCTTTTATGGATTTTACAAAGTTTACTAGTGAAAATTATTTTGAAAAAGAATTATTGGTAGATACTTGGGTTAAACCAAATATTACAATAGAAGTTAGCTTTTTTAGAAGGTCACTCCAAGATGTAATTAATGAAACAACAAATTATTTTATGTTAGAAAAAATGGTTGAACCGAGGCCAGTTGAAAAGATGAAAGAAGTAAATGAAAAATCTTATCACTATTTAAATACAAATCCACATTTTCTTATTGTTAAAGCAGTTAATAAATAGCTAGTAAAATGATTATATTTTACTAGCTATTTTGCAGTTTTAAATGGTGAATTAGGAGTTTTAAAATGAATACGAAACGAAATAGATTACTATACGCAACATTTACAATCATTGTTATTATTTTAGGGCTTAGTTCAAGAAAGTTAGCTTTTGAACTGCCCACTCTATTAAATAATTATTTAGGTGATGCTTTATGGGCATTGATGATTTTCATTGGATTCGGATTTTTATTTCCTAAAATAGAAACGAAGAAATTGGCTTTTATAAGTTTAATGTTTTGTTATGGGATTGAAATAAGCCAATTATACCATGCCGAATGGATTGATAGTATTCGTGCAACGACTTTAGGTGGACTCGTGTTGGGATACGGTTTTCTGTGGAGTGATTTAGTTGCTTATACAATTGGTGTTGGGGTAGGATTTCTTTTTGAGTTTATATTAAGGACGAATAAGCGATTTTAAATGGGGGTATTTATTATGGGGGATATATTAGAAATTGTGAATTTTTGGTTTGAAGATAAAGATGTCACAGCTACTGAAATAAAAGCAAACGTAACAAAGATTCATTGTAATAATAAATCCTATATTTTGAAGGAAAAGGGATCGATAAAACAACTATTAGTTGAAATACATGTATTAGAACAGCTTGATGAAAAAGGGGTTAAAGTACAAAAGTTAGTGGAAACGAGTAATAGTGAAAAGTATGTATTTTATAGAGAGAAGTATTATTGTTTGTACGAATATGTTGCTGGAAGTGTACTTGAAATAAAAGATACGGAAAATTTGAAAGAGCTAGGAAGTACAATTGGAGTAGAAATAGCTAATCTACATCAAGCGCTTAATTCGGTGAATAATAATAACGAGTTAGTAAAAAGAGATTTATATAAAGTAGTATACGGATGGGCTTTACCTATTTTAGAAAAGAATGAGTATGTTCATCAGGATGTAATTCGAAAAATGAATCAAATACATATAGATTTCAAGGAAACAGTTCACTCATTACGAAAACAAATTATTCATCGCGATATGCACTTATCAAATGTAATCTTTAAAGATAATGAATTTCAAGGTTTTATAGATTTTGAACTATTGGAAAGTAATGTAAGAGTATTCGATTTATGCTATTGCTGTACGAGTATTTTGAGTGAGTTATATAGTGATGAAGTATTAAGAGGGAAGTGGCAACATATTATCAGCACAATCTTTGAAGGATATAATAAACAAAACATTTTAACGAGAGAAGAACTACAATCCATTTGGTATGTTATGCTTTCTATTCAAGTTATATTTATTACTTATTTTGTTCAGTTAAAAGATTTATTAAAGCTAAATGAAGAGATGTTTTTGTGGATTTTTGCTAATAAAGAGGCTATTGAAGAGTCAATAGAAAGGATCGCACGAAAATGAAAAAAATTATATTAATAGGTTCTGGTGGTTCAGGAAAATCTACACTAGCAAGGCAGTTAGGAAATATATTAAATATTAAAGTACATCATCTTGATGCGTTATTTTGGAAACCGAATTGGGAGGGTGTTTCGAAAGAAGAGCAAAGAACGGTTCAAAATGAATTAGTTAAAGAAGATGAGCGGATTATTGATGGGAATTATGGCGGGACAATGGACATAAGAATGAAGGCAGCTGATACAATTATCTTTCTTGATATTCAAAGAACAATATGTGTTTATCGTGCTTTTAAAAGGATTGTACAATATAGGAATAAAACAAGGCCGGATATGGGGGCTGGATGTGAAGAAAGATTTGATTTGCAATTTTTTAAATGGATATGGGAATACCCTAAAACGAAACGACCTTCCATTTTAAAGAGGCTAAATAAATTAAGTAAGGATAAAGATGTTGTTATTTTAAAATCTTCAAATGAAGTAAAACTATTTTTAGAGAAGTACGATAACGTAAATAGTTAGATTATAAAATGAAGTAATTTTGAAAATCTAGTGGATATAAACAAGCTGTTGATGAGATTTTTACATTTATAGGTCATTAATAAATAGAAGATTATACGTGAGAAGGGTGTCTATATGAAATGATATAGACACTTTTTTGT
>NZ_BOQB01000211.1 GCF_018332475.1 Bacillus sanguinis
TAAAAGTTAAATAAGTTAAAATGATTCTTGTCTTAAATGAATACAGTCTGGTAATGATGGCAGAGAGGTCACACCCGTTCCCATACCGAACACGGAAGTTAAGCTCTCTAGCGCCGATGGTAGTTGGGACCTTGTCCCTGTGAGAGTAGGACGTTGCCAGGCAAAATGGAGGATTAGCTCAGCTGGGAGAGCACCTGCCTTACAAGCAGGGGGTCGGCGGTTCGATCCCGTCATCCTCCACCATATATGTCGGAGGGGTAGCGAAGTGGCTAAACGCGGCGGACTGTAAATCCGCTCCTTCGGGTTCGGCAGTTCGAATCTGCCCCCCTCCACCATTCTTAATTAATGGGCTATAGCCAAGCGGTAAGGCAACGGACTTTGACTCCGTCATGCGCTGGTTCGAATCCAGCTAGCCCAGCCATTAAGAGCCATTAGCTCAGTTGGTAGAGCATCTGACTTTTAATCAGAGGGTCGAAGGTTCGAATCCTTCATGGCTCACCATTTTAACAAAATATGCGGGTGTGGCGGAATTGGCAGACGCACTAGACTTAGGATCTAGCGCCTTTGGCGTGGGGGTTCGACTCCCTTCACCCGCACTTTTAATAAAATAACTCATACATG
>NZ_BOQB01000212.1 GCF_018332475.1 Bacillus sanguinis
TTAAAAGTTAAATAAGTTACAATAATTCTTGTCTTAAATGAATACAGTCTGGTAATGATGGCAGAGAGGCCACACCCGTTCCCATACCGAACACGGAAGTTAAGCTCTCTAGCGCCGATGGTAGTTGGGACCTTGTCCCTGTGAGAGTAGGACGTTGCCAGGCAATTCGGAGGATTAGCTCAGCTGGGAGAGCACCTGCCTTACAAGCAGGGGGTCGGCGGTTCGATCCCGTCATCCTCCACCATTTAGCCGACTTAGCTCAATTGGTAGAGCAACTGACTTGTAATCAGTAGGTTGGGGGTTCAAGTCCTCTAGTCGGCACCAGTTTTTATTGCAAGAGCCATTAGCTCAGTTGGTAGAGCATCTGACTTTTAATCAGAGGGTCGAAGGTTCGAATCCTTCATGGCTCACCATTTTAATGAAATATGCGGGTGTGGCGGAATTGGCAGACGCACTAGACTTAGGATCTAGCGCCTTTGGCGTGGGGGTTCGACTCCCTTCACCCGCACTTTTAATAAAATAACTCAAACATGTCTTGCGGAAGTAG
>NZ_BOQB01000213.1 GCF_018332475.1 Bacillus sanguinis
TCAAGTAATCCATCAATGATTTCTTGACGATTTGTCTTAACACTCACTTTTTTTGAGTTGTTAATTGACTTTAATTTTCCTAAATCTAATTTATTCATGCCAGCTTTATCTTGTTTCATTTTCTTCAAAATAGCATTTGCCGTTTGAGCATTGGCAAGTAACGTTAAATCTGACTCATCCGCTTCTAACCATTCACCATCCGTAATTCGTGACAATTCGTATATTGTATCTTCCCATGCGTCATTTTTATATCTCCATACTTCTGTACGAAAACCAACAATTCGAAACACATCTTTATCGTATCCTGTTACTTGCACGAGATCACCGAATGTGAAATTATAATTTAATTCAATCCATTCAGTTTCACCTTTTTTCATATCTTGCTCTGAAACGTGCTGTAACGTTTGCTCAACGTAAAAACCATCGTGATTATTGACTTCGTATACGTAAACTCCATCTAAAACCTTCATATTTGTGATTTTACCAACGGTTCCATATAGCGTAATCACGACTATGTCCCCTACGTTATATTTAGGTTGCTTTTTCCTTGCCATCTATATCTCTCCTTTTTTTGACGTCGTGATTTTGATAACAGTATATGCAACCTACATAAAAACGCTTATCACAGAAGCGTATATTCATAAATTTTTTCAATAAAAAATATCACCATATGAAAATTTATTTACAACGTAAAAAAAGCTAGCAAATAGACTAGCTTCTCTTCAGAAATTCCATATAGTTTTTATCTCTCTTGTATGTATAAATCCCAAGCTTCATCAAATATAGACATACTTTCTAGCATTCCACTTAATTCTAAGTATGAACTAATTTCATCATAGTCTTCAGATTGCTTCGGAAAACTTAAATCATCATACATTGCCTCTGCTAAATTCGATATTTCATTACTAAATAAAGCTGCACGATGCTTCATCATATAGTGGTAAAATGTCTTTTTCAAAAATATTCCCTACCTTTCTAACTTGGATACATTATACAAGGCAAAATAGAAAAAAACCAGCATAAAAGCTGGTTAAAAGTCGAAATAATTTCTTTTTAATAGACGTGGTCTTCCCATTAATTCTTCATACGTTAGTTGTTTTGGTAAATCTTTCGTATAAATTAGAAACAATTGGTCTTCTATTTCTTTCACTGTTTGATCTGCTTGATAGTCCATACCACATGAGGAACAAGAAATACATGGTGTCTCTTGGATTTCAATGGCTTTCGTACCATCTGGTAATTCCCAATATACAGTATTCAAGCTTTCTTTCGCTTCTGTACTGTCACACCACATACAATTCATACTGCATCACCCTCAGTTTTTTTGTCGTTTTCTTCTAATTTAGCCATTTGTGCTTGATATTTTTTATCTTTTAATTGGTCGCGCTTATCACGTTTATCTTTTAATGATGCATGCGTTTCATTATCTTCATAGTCTTTACGACGGCTCATACGCTGTAAGTCGTCTGGAACGAGGTTAAATTTCTTATCACTCATAAGGCCCGCGATACCAACATCTGAACGTTTTTCTTCGTAGTTCGGATAGATTTCTTTAAAGTACCCTTCTGCTCTTCCAGGAATGTAGCTTTCTGGCTCTGGATACGTTGTAATAACACCTTCAAAGTTACGAAGTACAACTTTATCTGCACTTTGTGAGATTAAATAGTTTGGCTGAAGCGCAATCTTACCGCCTCCTCCTGGTGCATCAACAACGAATGTTGGTACTGCATAACCAGACGTATGTCCACGTAAACCTTCAATAATTTCAAGACCTTTAGATACTGGTGCACGGAAGTGACCAATACCTTCAGATAAATCACATTGATAAATGTAGTATGGACGTACACGGATTTTTACTAAGTCATGCATAAGTTTCTTCATAATTGGCACGCTGTCGTTAATACCAGCTAAAATTACTGCTTGGTTTCCGACTGGAACACCAGCATTCGCTAGCATTTCACATGCCTTTTTCGACTCTTCAGTAATTTCAATAGAAGTATTGAAATGTGTATTTAACCATACTGGATGGTATTTTTTAATAATGTTACATAAGTTTTCTGTAATACGCTGCGGGAATACTACCGGCGCTCTCGTTCCGATACGAATAATCTCGACATGCGGAATCTCTCGTAAATTTTTTAATACATATTCTAAAATTTTATCGTTAATAAGAAGTCCGTCACCACCAGAGATTAATACATCTCGTACTTGTGGTGTATCACGAATGTAACCAATTGCATCATCTAATTGTTTCTTTGGCACACCCATTCCAATTTGTCCACTAAAACGACGGCGTGTACAGTAACGACAATACATAGAACATTGATTCGTTACTAAGAATAATACGCGGTCAGGATAACGATGTGTTAGCCCTGGAACTGGTGAATCTTCATCTTCATGAAGCGGATCTTCTAAATCATATTTTGTTTTATATAACTCTTCCGAAATCGGTACAGATTGCATCCGAATCGGACAGCGTGGATCATCAGGATTCATTAACCAAGCATAGTACGGTGTAATATTTAACGGGATCGTTTTTGTTGAAATTTTAACGCCTTCTTCTTCTTCAGGTGTTAAATTAATCACTTTCTTTAAATCATCCAAAGTTTTGATCGTATTCGTTAATTGCCAAACCCAATCATTCCATTGTTCTTCAGTAACATCCTTCCACAACTCGATATCCTTCCAGTGACGATTTGGTTTGTATACATCATGTAACATTGCTATTCCCCCTTTTTATACGCTCATCCTTTATATAAGCAATAGTTATGCCAACTTTAGATTATTGATTAGTAAATGTACGGAGAACGCTATTACACAAGCGAAAAAATATTTTTAAGCACTGTATGAAATCCATACATACTATCATATTCATTACTTTTTATATATGTAAACACTCTTTCATTAGTGCAAACACACAAAAACCGCCAATTATTCGGCGGTTTTGTCGTACTTACTCAGTTTATATTGAAGCGTCTGACGAGGGATACCTAACATTTTTGCAGCTTGTAATATATTCCCTTCCGTTTCATTTAACGCTTGATCTATTAATTCTTTTTCCGTTTGATGAAGTGCTTCTCTAAGTGGCAATATACTCTTCTTCTTCGGAAGATTCTCTTTCCGAAATGTACGTGGCAAACAATTGGCTGTTAACGTATTCCCTTCTGCAATTATGACAGCATGTTCAATTGTATGTTTTAGTTCCCGAACATTTCCAGGCCATTGGTAAGCTTGTAATCTTTCTTCCGCTTCCTTATCCATTTGAAGTACACCTTTTTTATAACTTTTATTATATTCTTTCAAAAAATAAGACGCTAATAATAATACATCCTCAGTTCTTTCACGGAGCGGCGGAATATATAATGAAAAGACATTTAATCGATAGTATAAATCAGTGCGAATTTTATTCTCTTTTAAACATATTTCTGGCGGCTGATTCATTGCGGTAATTACGCGAACATCTACTTTTCTCGTCTTATTATCACCAATACGACGAATAACACCATCTTCTAATACACGTAGCATTTTCGCTTGTAAATCGAGCGGCATTGAATTCAGTTCATCTAAAAACAATGTCCCTCCATCTACAAGTTCAAATAATCCCGCTCGTTCAATTGCCCCAGTATAGCTACCTTTCGTTGTTCCAAACAATAAACTTTCTAATAGAGACTCTGGCAAAGCTGCACAGTTTTGTGCAATAAACGGCTTGTTCTTCCGTTTAGAAGCTTCATGAATCGCTTGTACAAATAACTCTTTCCCCGTTCCTGTTTCCCCATATATTAAAACATTCGCATCAGTTGGGGCTACTTTTTGTGCTAATTCTTTCGTCTGTTTAAACCGAGCATCATTTGTCACGATCGTCTCAAATGCAACATGCTTTTTGATCGCTTTTTTTCTAGATGACCGCTTTATTTTCGACTGCAAATCAACTATTGTATCCGTAAGCTTTTGTACTGTGGAATAATCTTTTGCAATTTCAACAGCTCCAGCAATATTTCCATCTATAAAAATAGGTAACGTCGTATTTACTGTACAAATGTCTTCTCCATTTAAATTTTGATAATGCTGTACTTGATGAACGATTGGTTTTTTTGTATCTAACACTTTCATCAATGTACTTGTTTCCCTAGATAAAGAAGGGAACGCTTCTAACAAATGTTTACCTAACACTTTTTCAATTTTTGATCCATCGTGTTTTGCAGCTACAGTATTATAGAAAATTGTAATACCATTTTCATCTACTGCGTGTATAGCCTCATCAATACTGCCCAAAATCGCTTCAATGACTTCTTGTGTCGAAACTGCTAGCAATGTCATCCCCCCTCTTGCCGAAAATTCAGCAAATATCGTGCTGAATTTTCGGCATACCTATGTGCGATTATAAGCATGACGATTCCGTTCTATTTAGACAAATCTTTCACCCATATATTCATATCTTCCAACTTATCAAAAATGTAGCAATTGTTCGCCAGTCGCCCTGAATACGTATAACCTAACTGATGAAAAGCCGCATTCATTCCGAAAGAAAGCGATCGAGCAATTGTATAAGAGCAGAAAATCGATCTTTCTTGTAGTTCTTCTTCTAACTGAATTAATAAGCTTTTCATAAACCCATGTTTACGATATTCGGGCAAAGTAGCACAATTCGTTAATTCTGCATTTCCTTCTTTTATATTCATTTCTGCAGATGCTGTACTAATTATTTTCCCCTCGAATTCATACACATAGTATATTGTATCGTCTTCTTTCATCGTTTGTTTTACATAACTCGCTTCGTTTAAAGGAGTCGGATACACTTCAAATACTTTCCCAAATACAGTTGCTAATTCTTCTGCATCCTCTTCTGTCGCTTTTCTTAATAAAAATTTCTCTGGGACTATTTTTTCCTTTACTTCTTTTGCTTTTACACCGCTTAGGATGGTATCCTCCTCAGCCCAATGTATACTATTTCGTCTTTCATCATTATTAAATTTCACGAAAAAGTATGCATCGTGACCTTCGAAATAATGTGGTATTGTTGCTTCCAATAAAAAACCGAAAGAGAGCCATGTTGAAACATGCTCTCCCTTTCCTTTGACAATACATTTAGTGAAAGAATGTTTCTCTGCTAATTCATCAATTGTTTGGATAATCCTCTCAACATTTCCTGTGTAGTGGTCTACTCGAATACGTTTATTAAAATAGTCCAAAACTCCTTCTACTGTATAGCCGTTCGTCTGCTCTCTAAAAGATTCATAGTATTTCATTTTTTCACCTCACACCAATCTAGTAATGTACATGCAATAATTTTCGCGGCAGCTATCATTTTATCAACTTCTATATATTCGTTTGGATAATGTGCTACTTTCGTTTCTCCTGGGCCAAATACTATCGTTGGTACACCTGCGATTTGTGTAAATAAACCTCCATCAGTCCCCCACGGAGATGCTTCAATAATTGGTGTGTTCCCTTCAATTTCAACAAAGTTATGACCGAGAGTTGTAATTAACTCATGATTTTCTTCTAATTCACCAGGAACCCATCTCGCACCAAACCATTCTACTTCTACAGGATTTTCAACAAACCAATTGTCCACATCATTTAATTCAGCGATCCAATTCTCAAACTCTTCTTTTGCCGCCTCTATAGTCTCATTCGGCGCAATACCGCATCTTCCTTCTAAAATTAACGAATCAGGAACAGAACTTGGCCAGCTCCCGCCTTCAATTTTCCCAATATTAATTGGAATTGGAATCGGGATTCCTTTAAATAATGGGTCTGTAATTCGGTCATTTCTCTTCTGTTCTAGCTTTCTCAAATGGTCTACAACAAACATACTTTTTTCAATTGCACTTACCCCTTCATAACGTGTTCCACCGTGTGCTGCTTTTCCTTTCACATGTAGACGAAACCACATAGACCCCTGTTGTTTCGGGAAAAACTTCATATTTGTTGGTTCTGGAATAATAACACCATCCGCTTTATATCCTCGTAATATAGTCGCTAATGTTCCTGCCCCGCCGCTTTCTTCTTCTATTACACTTTGAAAATAAATATCTCCTTTTAATTCAATACGAGATTCAATAATCGCTTCCATCGCAAGCATAAGTGCGACATTGCCGCCTTTCATATCCGTTGTCCCACGGCCATATATACGATTTCCTATTTTCTCACCACTATAAGGATGATGGTCCCACTGATTCACATCTCCTTCTGGTACAACATCAATATGCCCATTTAATATCATAGATTTCCCGTCGCCGCTTCCTTTTAAAGTTGCTACAATGTTCGGGCTATCTGAAAAACTTGTACGCGGTGATACAAAATATGGATGATCTTTCATTTTAGAAAATGAAGGTTCCCAAATATCAAGTTCTAAACCTAACTCACGTAATTTTTCAATTACAATGGCCTGCGCACCACTTTCATCACCAGATACGCTCTTTTCTTGAATTAATCGTTTTAAAAATTTTACGCTTTCCTCTTCATGACTTTCAATGTAATCACAAATTTGTTTTTTTAATTGCTCCATATATTACATCTCCCCTCATTCAATTACTAGTAAGTTAGAGCCAATTTCAAAATCAGCTTTTGTATGTTGTTTTATATCTTCCACTGTGTATGGACTCATTAATTCTTGTAAAATGAGTCCACCCTGCGTCACTTCCATAACTGCCATATCTGTAATAATTAAATCTACACATTTCTTTGAAGTTAACGGTAATGTACACTCCGAAACAATCTTTGCATTTCCGTATTTATCGACATGATTCATTACAACAACGACCCGCTTCGCTTTTTGTGCCAAATCCATCGCTCCCCCAATACCTGGAACGCGTTTTCCTGGAACAATCCAGTTCGCTAAATCACCATTCTTACTCACTTGTAATGAACCGAGAATCGTAATATCTAGTAAACCTTTTCGAATCATCCCAAACGCTGTGCAACTATCAAAATAACTCGCTCCAGTAATAAGAGAAGTCGGTAAACCTGCTGCGTTACATAAGTTTTCGTCTTCATTCCCTTTGCTTGGCGTAGGTCCCATACCTACAATTCCATTTTCCGCATGAAACATAACGTTTATATCGTCAGGAAGATGATTCGGTACGAGCGACGGTATACCGATACCTAAATTTACAATCATACCATTTTGTATTTCTTTCGCCGCGCGCCTAGCAATCTTATCTCTCACTTCTACGCCCATACCCATTTCCAATTCACTCCTTCCGACGGTACGATATAATTTACAAATACTCCTGGAACAACAATTTCTTCTGGATCTAAACTTCCAAGTGGAACGATTTCTTCTGCTTCTACAATCGTTATATCCCCTGCCATTGCTACGTGAGGATTCATATTACGAGCGCTTTTATCAAATACAAGATTACCAAATGGATCCGCTTTTTTCGCATATACAATCGCAACCTCAGCAGTTAATGCTGTTTCAACTAAATATGTCTTACCATTCATTTCAACAGTACGTTTTCCTTCTTCTACAATTGTATCAACACCTACATCAACTAATACGCCACCAAGCCCTACACCACCAGCGCGAATACGCTCTGCTAAAGTTCCTTGGGGAGAAAACTCGATTTGTAACCTTCCTTCGTTTAACTGTCTTCCTGCATTTGGATTTGAACCAATATGAGAAGTAATTAATGATTTTACTCTTTCATTCGTAACGAGACGACCGATTCCTACATCGGGAAATCCCGTGTCATTCCCTATTAAATTTAAATTAGTAACTCCTTTTTCTAAAATCGCCTGTATTAAAGATGGAGGGGATCCAATCCCCCCAAATCCCCCAAACATTAATGTCATATCATCGTGGAACAAAGAAATTACTTCATCTATCTCTTTTAATTTACCGAATGTATTTGTAATAGTTGTCATGCGATACTATGCCCTCCTTTTTGCATCATTTCTTCTACACTTTTTGCAAAAATTGAAAGTAATTCATCTAACTCGGAATATGTAGTTGTCATTGGCGGTGCTACAAGCAGTGCACTATCTTCTTTTCCTGCTTGCCCTGAAACAGCTTGGTATAAAAGAAGTCCATTTTTAGCTGCAACCGAAATAAGTTCAGACGCTTTTGTAAACGGTTGCAATTCTACTCCAATCAGCAATCCTTTTCCGCGCACATCAGCAATGATTGTTGATTGTTGCTGAACTTTCTGTAATCCTTTTATTAAATACTCTCCTTTTTCTGCTGTTTTCTCAGGTAGATTATGTTTCTCCATATATTCAATAACAGCTAGAGCTGTTGCTGCAGATAATGGATTTGCACTTAACGTATGCCCACTCATAACAGAACGTGATCCTCGTAAAATCGGCTCCATTACACGGTCACTTACAACCGTCGCTGCCATTGGTGTATATCCAGCTCCTAAACCTTTACCAAGTGTCATAATATCTGGTTCTACACCCCAATGCTCCATTGCAAACCAAGCACCAGTACGACCTAGCCCAGTCATTACTTCATCTGCAATAAATAAAATATCATAATGACTACAAATATCTTTAATAACTTTATAATATTCTTTCGGCGGAACAACTGCGCCTCCAGCTGCTCCGATAATCGGTTCAGCGATAAAAGCTGCAATATGTTCTGCTCCAATTCTTTCAATTGATCTTTCTAGTTCAGTCGCACAAGCAAGTTGACAAGTTGGATATACCTTTTGCACTGGACATCTAAAACAATATGGAGCCGGAATAGTTGGATAATCTTCTAAAATTGACACGAAACGTTGTCTGCGCAAAGGATGTCCAGACATTGATAAAGCTCCCATCGTAATACCGTGATAGCTCATCCATCGTGACATAATTTTGTGTTTACCTTGAATACCTCGCTCTTGAAAATGCTGAATTGCGATTTTCATAGCTGTTTCATTTGCTTCTGTACCACTATTCACAAAAAAGCTCCAGTTCAAATCCCCTACACTTAAATCACTTAACTTCTTCGCCAATTTTTCAGCTGGCTCACTCGTAAACTGTGATCTATAAACGAAAGCAATCTCCTCTGCTTGCTTTTTAATAACATCTGCAATCTCCTGTACACCATGCCCAATACCTGCCGTAATTGCTCCTGACGAACCATCAAAATATTTATTACCGTTCTGATCATACAAATAAACACCTTTTCCATGTGAAATCATTGGATACGGCTGACCAACAAGTGGTTTAATTAAGTAATCGCGCATAGCGCTCCCCCATTTCTCCAATTTGTATATATATATGAAGAAAATTGACGTTTCTTTCATAAAAAAGAACCCTCTGCGAAAGCAGTGATTTTATCAAAAAACTATTATAAAATATACAAATGAGTGCTAAATATTATTTTAAAAACAGAAAATTCAGAACTTAAAACGAAGACTCCCCCTTATCTATACGCTCAAATAACCCTCCTTTATATAAAATTAACGCTTCACTAAATATTTTTCTAACATAATGCCAGCTTCCCTCAAACGCCGACATTGTGTAAACTTCGACGAAACTCCCTTTAAACTCCTTCCTGTTCTCCTACTTTATATCGCATATTTTCAAACAAATCTCGACAATTAATCCTACTAAATGCATAGCAATTATTTTTATAGAAACCAATATTCCACATACATTCTCCTTTATTTTATACAATAAAAAAAGAACCGATTAACCACATTAATCAGTTCGGCACGACGCTCTTTTATTGGTTAATACCGTCACTTGCTAACGTAAATAGAAAAAATAATGTTACAAATTTAATATTCATCCTACAACCTAAAGCACAAACTCATCCATAACTCCATTCACAATTCCTTTCGGGATATCCCTATCCCAAGATTTCATTCCTTTCCACATTTTCAAACTACCTTTCCTTTATAATTTATGTAGGACAATTATCACTTTGTATGTGTATTTGCCCATAATTAAAAAAATCCCTAGTTTTCTAAGGATTTTGAGACATGTTTTCGATATGTCAATTGATACGTTCTTAAGTTTTTTTATTTCGAAATACACATTGTAATCGTTACATCATCACCCAATAAGGATGATCAATTGCTGTTTCCTCTAGAAATATATAACGCTCGTTCGCCTAAACGACACTTCTCCATAAGCATTACTTTTTATTCACTTGCAACTTTCCTCTTTTAAAAAACAATTTTTTCGCATAACCTCTTTCTTGCTATGCATATAGTTTTAATGATGACAAAGGAGGAATGTTCATGTCTCAATCTGAAATCGAAAAATATGGACAAGAAGCTGCACGTTACGAACAGCTCGCACGTTACTATCAATTTCATAATCCAAAAAAATATGTAGAACTATATATGAAATACTACGATGCGCTTACGAAACTTGTACAGGCTTATGAAAAAAGAGATTCACAAGAAGCTGCTTTACCGTCACACATACGTTTTTTTCACTCTGCTTCCAATACACCTACGGTTGACATTTTAGTAAACGGGCAAAAAGTTATTAAAAACATTTCTTTTAAACAATTTAGTCCCTATTTAACATTAGTGCAAGGTAAATACCGTATAGATATTGTCCCTGTCGGAAATGAAACTCCCATTTTTTCAGCTTTAGTACCAATAATGGGGAATCATACTTATACTTTTGCCGCAATAAATAGTGACAATCATCTACAATTACAACCTATGCTTGATAATACACATTTACCAACTGGTCAAGCAAAAATACGTTTTGCACATTTTTCTCCAGATACCCCTGTTGTAAATGTAGATTTAAAAGGTGGAGATCATTTATTTGAAAATGTTCTCTTTAAACAAATAACAGATTTTTTAGAAGTTAGCCCTGGTACAGCAGATATTGAAGTTTTACTCGCAGATAATGCAAGTGTCTTGCTAACTATACCGAATTTCAAAGTCGAACCGAACATCATTTATACCATTTCAATTTTAGGTTATTCAACGAAAGATCCTAAATTAGAAGCCGTTATCCTTACAAATTAAAGCAGTCTACACCATTCATTTGGTGTAGACTGTTTATTTTTGAAATACAATTTGAAATTCTGTCCATTCGTTATCTGAACGGCACATGATGGACCCATTATGCTTTTCTACAATTTGTTTACACACAAATAATCCAATACCAGTTCCTAACTTTTTAGTAGTTACAAACGGTTCAAAAATCGTTTCTACATTTTCAGCTGGAATCATTGGCCCATTATTTTTTATCACAATTCGAATCGATTGATCTTCTTCAAATACATCAATGATAATTTTCCGTTCTTCTTTCATTGATTCAAGAGCGTCAATTGAGTTCATTAATATATTTAAAAATACTTGTCTCACTTCACTCCGATAACCAGTAAGCGGAATGGGATACGGCAAATTCTTTTCAATTGAAACATTTGCATTGACCAAACTCGGATATAAGAACTGTATGATATCTTGAAACAAATCATTAAGCCAAAATCGTTCTGATTCATTCCACATTTCTTTTTTCGATACGAGTAAAAATTGTGAAATACGAAAATTTAATTGGTCTAATTCATGCGAAATAATATCTAAATACGATAAACTAGGATGATCTGCCTTTAATAATTTGACAAATCCCATTATTGATGTAAGTGGATTACGAAATTCATGGACAAAACTAGCTGACATTTGCCCTAAAATCGTCAGCCTTTCTTTATGTGTTTCGTTAATATATTGCTGTTTTTCCTCTAAATTTTTTGATATAATTTCCGAGT
>NZ_BOQB01000214.1 GCF_018332475.1 Bacillus sanguinis
ACAAGTAAAGAAAAAATTACAACTGTACAAACTAACAATGTAATCGTTTTCCATAAATTCCATAGTCTTTTTCTTTTTTTCATCCCGTTAATGACTCCCCTAATTGCTGAATAGAAAAATAAGTAAGGTGATATTATTCTCACCTTACTTATCTGCTGTTATTATACTTTAAATTTACTAGTCATCGCTTGTAGTTCTTCGGCCATCTCAGCTAAGTTTTGCGAAGCTGAACTAATTTCTTCCATTGAATTCACTTGTTCTTCTGTTGAAGCAGCAACACTTTGCATACTAGCTGTATTTTCTTCTGCAGCTGCTGCAATTTCATCAATAGCATTTGTCACTTCATTTGCATCTCCAGCAATTCTCTTCGTTGTTTCTACCATTTCATTCACTTGAGAAACAATATGTGTAGTAGAACTTAAAATTTCCGTAAAACTTACTTTCGTTTTTGTTACAACATTAAGGCCTTGTTGAACTTCCCCATTCACATTATCCATCGCCTTAACAGTATGTTCAATATCAGCCTTAATTTCTGCAATTAGATTCGCAATCTCTCCAGATGATTCTCCTGATTGCTCCGCTAATTTTCTAACCTCATCTGCTACAATAGCAAACCCTCGGCCCTGTTCACCTGCTCTTGCTGCTTCAATAGCCGCATTTAAAGCTAATAAGTTCGTTTGAGTAGCGATGTTTTGAATTGCTTCAGAAATAGCTCCTACCTGCTTTGATTTCTCATCAAGAAGTTTAATAATAGCATCTGACTCTGATACCGATCTAGAAATACAATGCATTTGTTTTGCTGTTTGTTCAACCAATTCTTCCCCTTCTTCAGCTCTTTCTCTCGCATGTAATGAGGAGATAGAAATTGATTCCGCGCTTCCAGTTACATCTTGAATTGC
>NZ_BOQB01000215.1 GCF_018332475.1 Bacillus sanguinis
CAGTTACATCTTGAATTGCTGTATTTACTTGTTGTAATGTAGCCGCACCTTCTTCAACACCTTGACTTTGTGATTCAGCCCCACCTGATACTTGTTCCATTGCAATTGTAATTTGATCTGTCGCATCATTTGCTTGCTGTACGCTCGCTGTTAACTCTTCAGCCGATGCCGCGACATGCTCTGCTGAAAAGCTAATTTGGGTAATAACATCTTGTAAAGACGTAGACATCTCATTAAATGAATTCCCTAATTTCCCTATATCATCATTGGAATGGATTGTAATTTTCTCTGTCAAATCTCCCTTACTAATTTTATGTGCCGAGTCAGCTATTTTTCTTAATGGTCTTGTAATAGACTTTGTAATGAAATAAATTAATACACTACCAAATACAATAGCGATAGCAATGACAATAAAAGTCTTATAAAAAACTGGATTCGCAGCTTGGATAATTTCTTCATCAAACATAACTCCAACTACTTTCCATCCTGTTTTCTCATTTGTTGCAAAGATTAAATTCTTTTTATCATCTTGTTCTGTATAAGACACATTTCCTTGTTTTTCTTCATAGATTGGTTTAATCCAAGGATCAGTAACTTTTGCACCTGGTTTTCTAGATGGATGACTAACAATTTGCTTATTTTGATCTAAAATAACTGCATAACC
>NZ_BOQB01000216.1 GCF_018332475.1 Bacillus sanguinis
ATTAATTCCTACGTATAATCGTCCTCGTTACTTTGAAAAGGCGTTATGTAGTGTATTAGAACAAACATACCCTAATATAGAAATTATAGTTGGAGATGACAGCACGAATGATGAAACAGAAAAAGTGTTACAAAAATACTTATGTAATCATTCAAATATTATTTATATAAAAAATAGATCAACTCTTGGACAGTTTGAAAATGCTCTAATGTTATTTCATGAAGCGAACGGTGAGTATATAAACTTTTTAATGGATGATGATTTATTTCATGTGAATAAAATTGAAAGAATGATGAAGTATTTTTTCAATGATCTAGATAATGAAATTAAGCTTGTAACATCTCATCGTCAAGTAATTGATGATAAAGGAGAAGAACTACGTCATATTTATTCAACTGTTCGTTTATTTGAAGAGGATACGATTATAGAGGGAACAGAATTAGGAAATAAGGTAATTGTGGATCAAAAAAATTATATCGGAGAACCGACAACAGTTTTATTTCGTAAAAATGATTTACAAGAACCATATGGGATTTTTGATAAGAGGCGGTATCTATGTAACGTAGATATAGCTTCATGGTTATCTTTATTAAGTAAAGGAAAAGCAGTATATATAGCAGAGACACTTAGTTACTTTCGATTACATCCAGATCAACAGTTAAATGAATCTAATAAAATGATGGATGGGTTAGAAGATTTTTCACACAGTATTATAGCAGGAGAACAATATGGTTTCTTATCCAACGAAAAAGAGTTAGACAAAGCGATAACTAATTTTCTAGATTATGCAAGAAGGATAGTTCCATCATCAATATTATATACATTAGACTATTACCAAAAAATTAGAGCGAAGAAAATAAACGTAGAAAAGAAAAAACAACATATAAATAATAATTCTTCTTTACCGAAAGTAAGTATACTTATTCCTGCGTACAATAGACCTTATTACTTGGAATTGGCACTGAACAGCGCTTTGAATCAAACATATGAAAATATTGAAATTATTATTTCTGACGACAGTACAAATAATGAAGTCAATGCTATGATTCAACCGTATTTACGTGAATATGATTGTATTACATATGTTAAAAATGAAACGCCGTTAGTTGCTGAAAACTTTAATAAGTGTGTAGAACTTGCGAACGGTGAGTATATAAACTTTTTATTAGATGATGACTTATTTCATCATGAAAAGATCGAGAGAATGATGGAATACTTTTTGACGTTAGAAAATATTTCATTTGTGACGTCATATCGTGAATTGATTGATGAGAATGGAGAGATATTACCACCTTCAACATTGAATATGAAAATCGCGAATGAAACTACACTTTTTGAAGGAAAAGAATTAGGAAATTATATGTTGAAAAATTTGAAAAATGTAGTTGGTGAGCCGACAACTGTTTTGTTTAATCGGGAATTGTTTGACGGGAAGTTTGGGTATTTTAAAGGAAAGGCTTATTCTGCTATTAATGACATTGCAACTTGGCTAGATATGATGAGGAAAGGAAAAGTAGTTTATATACAAGAACCTCTTAGTTATTTTAGACAACATAGTGGACAAAATCAAAAACAAATGCATTTTATTTTAATGACAATTGAAGAGTGGGTTGAATTAATTATAGATGCATATAATAGTGGATTTTTAAGCTCCGAAAGTGAGTATAAAGAGAGCTTATCTTATTGCTTAGAAAATGCGGGATTTATAGTTAAGGATGCAGTAAGAGATGGCGAAATAGATCAAATTTATAATGAAAAAATAAAAAAAGGGTTAAACAAGCTAATTGCTCATATGTTTGAAAAAGAATCTTGTTATTGTCAATATTGCAATCAACAATTTGAAAAATTTTCACCTTGGCCAGCACATTACGATTTTCCGAAATATAAATTTGAAATGTGGAATAAAGATACAGGGATATGTCCAGTTTGTAGTTCAATGGATCGTGAAAGATTGTATCGTGCGTACATTGAAACGGAAACGGACTTGTTAAGTAAAAATTATACAATGCTTCATATTGCACCTGAAGCAAAGGTAAGAGATTGGTTTAACGAGTATAAAAATATTACTTATGTATGTGGGGATTTAGAACCAAAGGATCCATTAATGAAGGAAATTGATGTTACAAGCGTTACATACGATAGTAATACTTTTGATGTGATTTTATGTAGCCATGTATTAGAACACGTTCTTGATGATGACAAAGCAATGCGAGAGTTATATAGAGTTTTAAAGCCAAATGGATGGGGAATTATTCAAGTACCCATCGTAATGAATGTAGATTCTATTATAGAGAATAATTTAATTGTAACACCACAATTGAGGAAATTAGCTTTTGGTCAAGAAGATCATGTGAGAATTTATAATCAATCGGGATTCATTCAACGATTAATGAATGCAGGATTTAAGGTGGAATTATATAACATAGCTGAAAGACAAGGAATGAAAAGTGCTAGGAAGTTTGGGTTATCTGAAACAGATATGCTCTATATTGTCCGAAAATGATAGGAAGGAATAGATAGATATGGAGAATATTCCTTTTTTGCGTGCTTCAACTGTACCTGTAATTGAGTATTTGGACGAATTAAAGGAAATTGATACATCTCACATATATACGAATTATGGACCTATAAATCAACGTTTTGAAGAAACAATTATGTCGGAATTTTTTCAGAACAGAGGAGCTGTTACAACAGTAGCAAACGCAACGTCAGGGTTAATGGCAGCTATTCAACTTAAGAAAAGAAGAAAAGGGAAGTATGCCCTTATGCCTAGTTTTACATTCCCTGCGACTCCATTAGCAGCTATTTGGTGTGGATTGGAACCTTATTTTATTGATATTTCAATAGATGATTGGTATATGGATAAAACACTACTTTTGGATAAAATTGAAGAATTAAAAGAAGAGGTTGCAATTGTTGTCCCGTACGCAACTTTTGGATCATGGATGAACTTAGAAGGGTATGAAGAATTAGAGAAGAAGGGAATTCCGGTTGTTGTAGATGCGGCACCAGGTTTTGGATTAATGAATAGAGGTTTGCATTATGGTCAGGATTTTAGTGGGATGATCGTATATAGCTTTCATGCAACAAAGCCCTTCGGAATCGGTGAGGGTGGACTCATATATAGTAAAAAGGAAGAAGATATACAACGTATTAAAAGAATGGGGAATTTCGGATTTGATAAAAATCGTGAATGTACGATGATGGGGTTTAATTGTAAAATGTCTGAATATGCAGCAGCTATTGGGATTGCGACTATGAAAAAATGGGATCAAAAATTACAAGAACGCACCCGTATTTCTGAATGGTATAAACAATTGTTACAAAGTAATGGGTTAATGAAAAAAGGATGGCAAGTCCAAAAGACAGAAGCAGTTATTCAACAATTTATGCCTATTCTTTGTCCAGAAGAAGTTTGCAACATACAAGTAATAGAAGAACTGAAAAAACAGAAAATAGAAGCTAGATTATACTTTTCACCATCTTGCCACCAACAAGTTTTTTTTAGAGACTATAAGTCTACAGGTTTAATAAAAACGAATAAAATAGCCAAAAGAATAGTAAGTTTACCTTTATGGGAAGGAATGACAAAAGAAATAGTAGAACAAATTGTAATCTGTTTAGGGCAGAAGGTGGTATCGATAGATGAATAGTTTTTATAGTCAAGAAGAACTAAAGAAAATTGGATTTTTATCTGTTGGGAAAAATGTATTGATCAGTAAAAAAGCGAGTATATATAATCCAGGTGCTATATCAGTTGGTAATAATGTAAGAATTGATGATTTTTGCATTTTAAGTGGCAAAATCAAAATTGGAAGTTATTCGCATATATCAGCGTATACAGCGTTATATGGAGGGGAAGTTGGGATTGAAATGCATGATTTTGCAAATATCTCAGCTAAAACAATCGTATATGCAGTACTTGATGATTTTAGTGGAAATACTTTAATGGGGCCAACTATTCCGAGTCAATATAGGAATGTGAAAAGAGAAAAAGTTATTTTAAAAAAACATGCGATTATTGGTGCTAATTCTATTATTTTTCCAAATGTAACTATAGGAGAAGGCACGGCAGTCGGTGCGATGAGTATGGTAAAAGAGAGTTTAGATGATTGGTATATTTATGCGGGAGTTCCCGTAAGAAAAGTAAAACCTCGTCAAAAAAAGATGCTAGAGTTAGAAATTGATTTTTTAAAAAGCATTCATTCTTAATAAAAAAGAATGAATGCTTTTTATTTTTATCCCGCTATTTGCCGGGCAGTAAAACCTCGCCTCAAAATTCAGCGAAAGCAAAGAAGTTAGGTTGGGGACTCGCTGTCAGTAAAAAACCGATTGGTTCAACTAATAATCAGTGGGGGATGAAGACAACCCCCACTGATTAAAGTTTCACTTTATTTGACTAAAATTCTAAAT
>NZ_BOQB01000217.1 GCF_018332475.1 Bacillus sanguinis
GCTTTCTTGATGCTTTCTTATGATTTCCCTCGCTCCAACAATTGTGCTCAATTCTCTTAAAACATTCTATTATTTGTCCAAGCTATTTTATCGTTTTTTCATATTTCAGTATATTGGAAAGTAACGAACATGACTCATTTCATTGATTACCAAGCTACTTAACCTATAAGTAACACTGTTGAAACAACTTTTGCAATTCCAGCTTCTCCAGATAAAGCAATTCTTGCAAACATTAAATTAAAAATTACTAGAAAAGATGCATGTAATAATCGAGTGCAGTTGATTTCTACAGTTGGCGATGAAGGTATAACTGGAATTTCACAAGTGTTATTCCGTATTTTGCGTGATAACATTAAAATTTTCAATGCACAAGTAGGTATTGAATCTACAGATTTAGAACAATTCTACGCTCAAACATTTCAAGCTATAGATCAAGATGTTAGCAGTGGAACACATGTATATTCATTAACTGTAGAAAGCCTTACTAGTGGTACAATTGCCGATGTTATTGGTCCACTATCTTTTAGTGGTTTAGCTATTGGTCAAGTGCATAAATGCTGCTAAGTGAATCTAATATTGAATTTTGTACTTGAGAAAAGCGAGACGTAATATAGAAGTTCTTGCTTTATTATTTTTCGATATTTCTCCCTACTTTCAGTTAGTTTTCAATCCTCTCATATTTACATTTTGATTTGCTTATTTTATCAATTAACGAATCAAATTTTTGACAAATCAAAAAGATTGAAATCCACTCATGAAACACGTAATATAGACTCTGACTCTAAAAAAGTTCGTTAATAATAATACATAAAATAAGGAGGTTTTATATACGAGTTTTTCATTTTAAAAGACGGAGAGGTTTTATATTATGTGGCGCAATAAAAATGTTTGGATTGTTTTAATTGGGGAGTTTATTGCTGGTCTAGGGTTATGGCTTGGTATTCTTGGCAACCTTGAATTTATGCAAAAATATGTCCCTTCCGATTTTATGAAATCAGTTATTTTATTTATCGGACTATTAGCCGGTGTTTTAGTTGGTCCTATGGCTGGTCGTGTCATCGATCAGTATGAAAAGAAAAAAGTTCTTCTTTACGCTGGGTTTGGTCGAGTTTTAAGTGTTATTTTCATGTTTTTCGCTATCCAATTTGAAAGTATCGCCTTTATGATTGCATTTATGGTTGCGCTTCAAATTTCAGCAGCATTTTATTTCCCTGCATTACAATCTGTAATCCCACTTATCGTACGTGAGAATGAGTTATTACAGATGAACGGTGTACATATGAATGTAGGGACAATTGCTCGTATTGCGGGTACTTCACTAGGTGGAATTCTTTTAGTTGTAATGAGTTTACAGTATATGTATGCCTTCTCAATGGCAGCATACGCTTTATTATTCCTCTCAACTTTCTTCCTGCAATTCGAAGATAAGAAATCAACAACACCAAGTAAACAAGCTGCAAAAGATAATAGCTTTATGGAAGTATTTCGTATATTAAAAGGAATTCCGATTGCTTTCACAGCACTTATATTAAGTATTATCCCTCTATTATTTATAGCTGGATTTAATTTAATGGTAATTAATATTAGTGAAATGCAACATGATCCAACGATTAAAGGATTTATATATACGATTGAAGGTATCGCATTTATGCTAGGTGCCTTCGTTATAAAACGTTTATCTGATCATTTCAAACCTGAAAAGTTACTATATTTCTTCGCAGTTTGTACCGCTTTTGCACACCTATCATTGTTCTTTAGCGATATAAAATGGATGTCCCTTACATCATTTGGTTTGTTTGGTTTTAGTGTCGGATGCTTCTTCCCTATTATGTCGACAATCTTCCAAACGAAAGTGGAAAAAAGCTATCACGGCCGTCTCTTCTCATTCCGTAATATGTTTGAGAGAGTTATGTTCCAAATCGTTTTGCTCGGCACAGGCTTCTTCTTAGATACGATTGGATTACAGTACATGGTCTTAATTTTCGGCGTCATTTCATTATTAATTATTTTCATATCGCTATCTAAACAAAAACAATATGAAAAACAACCTTCGCAATCTGCAAATTTATAACATAAACAAAGACGCATGGATCCTATTAGATTAATCCATGCGTCTTTGTTATATAAAAACTTATTTATTACGCTTATTGTAATTATTTAAAGGAGTACCCTCTTTTGCATTCGAATATAGTATATGAACCAGATATCCTGGAGGTGCAAGAATGTCTGCTGGCATACAGCTATTTATTATCCTTCTTTTTGTAATTGCTATGTTTAGCATCCTAAACTTTTTAGCCTTTTCCCTTTCAGGGCATAGCTTTAAAAGACGAATTTTGGCAGGCTTCGTCTTTTTACTGCTGACTCCCATTATCTTTTTGACTACTGCAGCATTCGCTTCTATATTCGATAAAGCTGGATTCGGCGCCGGCACGTTAGCCTTTATTGTTGCAATTGTATATATATTAAATGGAATAGTAATCCTACTTTCCTCTTTATTTTTCCTCAAAAGAGACATAACATAGACTATAGTACTCGGCCTGAATCTAACTTTACACTAGATTCAGGCTTTTTCAATCCCCTCTAAATTTTTATATGAAATTAAATAATTCTTTATAAAAATTTAAACTTTATTTATTACAATATTCCTATCGTATTTGCACGTTTATTGAAAACGAACAGAAAGGAGTACAAAATGAAAAAGGTTCTATTAATTATTCCGTTATTCATTATACTACTCAGTGGATGTAGCAATAATGATATATACGGTTCTTGGGAAGTCGTTGACAACAAAAACGGTCTTTGCCCTATATCGTATAAATTTGAAACAGTTGTAAAAGAAGAAAAGAAAGAAAAAAATATTCAATATTTAGTAGAGATGCAAACAACAAAGAAAAAAGAAGATTTATACAAAGGTTCATTTGTAAAGGATTCTAATGTATATCGCATTGATTATGGTAACTCATTTACATCGGATCAAACTTTACAAGTTGTCGATGGCAAATTAAATGTATACTTTTATGCAGTGGAAAAATTATGTACATATAAAAAGAAATGATGACATTTCATATAAGACGCAGAAATTAATTTCTGCGTTATTTTGTATTCCATCTCATTATCCTCCCTCTAAATTTGTCAATCATTTTAATTTTCATAAAAAAGTGATAAAATGTAACCATGTGTTTTCAGAATAATTAAAAACGTAGAAAGAAAACACTGTTTTTTAGGAGGGGTTTTGATGACTTACACGTTAGCAACTAGAATGAAAGCATTCCAGTCTTCTATATTTAGTGAATTAGGGGCTTATAAAAAAGAAAAAATTGCAGCAGGTCAAAAAATGATTGATTTAAGTATCGGGAATCCTGATATGCCGCCTGCTGACTTCGTAAGAGAAGCAATGGTACATACAGCAAGTGAAAAAGAAAGTTATGGATACACATTAAGTGGTATTCAAGAATTTCACGAAGCTGTTACTGAATATTACAATAACACTCATAATGTTACATTAAATGCCGATAAAGAAGTTTTATTATTAATGGGGTCACAAGACGGACTCGTTCATTTACCTATGGTTTATGCGAATCCGGGAGATATTATATTAGTTCCTGATCCAGGATATACAGCTTATGAAACAGGAATTCAAATGGCTGGTGCAACATCCTATTACATGCCTTTAAAGAAAGAAAATGATTTCTTACCTAACTTAGAAGCTATCCCCGAAGATATTGCTGATCAAGCGAAGATGCTGATTTTAAACTTCCCAGGGAATCCAGTTCCAGCAATGGCTCATGAAGATTTCTTTAAAGAAGTAATCACATTTGCGAAAAAGCATAACATTATTGTTGTCCATGATTTTGCTTATGCTGAATTTTATTTTGATGGTAATAAACCAATTAGCTTCCTCTCTGTACCCGGCGCTAAAGAAGTTGGCGTAGAAATCAACTCTTTATCAAAAAGTTATAGTTTAGCAGGTAGCCGTATCGGATATATGATTGGAAATGAAGAAATTGTTCGTGCGCTTACTCAGTTTAAATCAAATACAGATTACGGAGTGTTTTTACCAATTCAAAAAGCCGCATGTGCTGCGCTAAGGAATGGCGCTGCTTTTTGTGAGAAAAACCGCGGTATTTATCAAGAACGTAGAGATACTTTAGTCGATGGGTTCCGAACATTTGGCTGGAATGTTGAAAAACCAGCTGGCAGTATGTTTGTCTGGGCCGAAATTCCGAAAGGCTGGACTTCTATAGACTTCGCTTATGCATTAATGGATCATGCGAATGTCGTTGTCACACCAGGTCATGCATTCGGACCTCACGGAGAAGGATTTGTACGCATTGCACTCGTTCAAGATAAAGTAGTGTTACAACAAGTTGTTGAAAACATTAGAAATAGTGGTATTTTTTCTCTTGAAAAAGCAGAAGAATTAGTTAAAAATTAATTGCAACTCCCCTGCTTAACTATAGCAGGGGTATTATTCATTGGAGGTACTTTCATATGCATATTAAGGACACTCTTCCCCATCGTTATCCATTTTTAATGATTGATAAAGTAACAAATGTAAAACAAGGTGAATCCGTTACAGGATATAAACTCATTACAAATAACGAATGGTTTATAAATGATAGTCAAAATCATATGCCTCATATGTTAATTGTAGAGGCACTTGCTCAGCTTAGCGCATTTGTACATATAAGTGACTCTGACCGACTAGGCTTCCTTTCCTCTTTAGATGGGGTTGAATTCCATGAAAAAGCATATCCCGGTGATAAACTTGATTTACATTATGAGTTAACTCGCAATCGCCGAGGTTTTGTTCTTGGTAAAGGTACCGCAACCGTTAATAATCAGCCGATTGTAACGATAGAAAAGCTATTAATATACCAAGCAGAATAGAGACGTTTTTATTCACTAGGGTATCTATCTCCTACAAATTCGTCTCATCAACATGAACAGAGTAAACAAATTACTTAGTTAGGGGCAGAAAAATGGAAAGTACGATCGGTATCGATGCTGGAGGAACATTAACAAAAATTGCTTATTTGAATGAAAAAATGCAATTAGCTTTTGAAAAAGTTTATTCAAATGAACAAAATAAAATAATAGATTGGCTTAAGAACCAAACTGGTATAAAACAAATATGTATTACTGGTGGTAAAGCGAAACAATTACAACAACTACTTTCAGCCTCATATAAAATAGTGGAACTAAATGAATTTGAAGCTACTCTTGTAGGTGTCCGTTACATATTAAAAAAAGAAAAATATGATATAAACAACTTTGTTTTAACAAATATCGGTACAGGTACCTCCATTCATTACATTTATAATGACCAATACATTCGCGCTGGTGGAACCGGTGTTGGCGGTGGTACTATTATGGGGCTTTCAAAATTGTTAACAAATATAGATCATTTTGAAGATGTGATTCCTTTAACAAAAGTAGGATTTAGAAAAGAACTTGATATTACGGTTGGAGATATTTATGGTGGGATTCTCTCTCCTATTGATAATAGTTTAACTGCAAGCAATTTTGGTAAAGCCGCTATTACAGACTCAAATTATAATAGCTCAGATATACTTGCTACTGTACAAGGACTTGTCGGTGAAGTCGTTACTGCATTAAGCCTTCAATTCGCCGAAACAAAAAACATTGACCATATTATTTATATTGGTTCGACTCTATGTAATAACATACATCTTCAAAATATTATTAGTAGCTACACAAAATATCAAAATAAAAAACCAATCTTTTTACGAGATGGTGGTAATAGTGGTGCAATTGGTGCTTTACTTCATGCTATGAATAAAAAAAGCTGACTTTTGTCAGCTTTTTTGCAACGGTACTTCAAATTCAATAATTGATTCCCCCTTTTCTCCAATTCGCTCTACACTAATTCTATCAATTACACATTGTAACTTTTCAGGGAAACTATGAATATCCTTGGCTACTTCAGCAGCTAACTCCGCAGTTTCTTTTCTCCCGACTGTTACATGCGGTATGTACGGAATATCTTCTTTCAAAAATTGTAATAAAGGTCCTGTATACAGGATATTATGCAGTTCTTCTATTTGTTCTTTCCCTTTTTCAACTCGTAAAAACAAATATTCTCCTACACTCGTAATTTTATTCGCAAATTCAATTTCTATCTCCTGCATCCCTTTTGATAACTTCAAAATATGTAATTTCAACTCATCATTTGAAAGTGAACTTTCAAATGGGAATACAATTGTAATATGCGGTGGAATTAACCCAAATAAAGGATCATGTTTTAGCCTAATGGCCTCTATTTCATTGATAGAAATTTTATTTAGAAAAAGTAAAATCGTACGCATTTTTATACTCCCTATTTCCCCTTTTTTATATTTATCATATTGTATAGCAGTGTGCACTTCAACAAATGTTTACAATTACATATAAAAAGAAAAAACTTCTCAAAAGAGAAGTTTTTTCTTATATAGCATGATTACTATTTTCCCGCCAAACTTTCCTAAACTTTATATAACAAGCAATTCTCCAAGGAATAATATACGATACTGCAACAACATAAAATAATAAACCTATTGTTTGCTGATCTAAGTCAACAATATATTGTCTTGAACCGTATCTCAAAACGACAAGTGCAATAAAAGTAATTAAAAAAGCTGCACTTTTTTTCGTATAAATATTCCCATCCCCTCTTTGCTCATAATTTGTTAAAACTATAAGTGGTACGGCGAAAAGGACACCAATTAATACCGCTATACTTACTTGTAATATAGCTGGATGTACGGGGCCAAAAAACCATATAATCCCTGGTGTTAAAAATAATAATGGCCATAAAATACGTTTTCCTGATCCCTTTATTGGCCTATGCATAGAGCGATAACGACGCCAAAATATTAGTAGTGCAATGCATAAAAAGACCGTTATTAATGAAGAAGTATCTTCCATTTACTCTTCCTTCTCTCTAAAATAATCTAACACTCTATTAAACCGTTCGTTCAAATGATACTTTGCGTATAAATATACTACTAGTTATGATATAAAAGGTAGTTAATCCAATTGAAATAACAGTAAAATATGGAATATCTACTAAAGATCCATCACTTGTAAATAATAAACCGGTTACCCCTGCTTCTCCATAAAGTACACTAATTGTTGATAAGAATAGTGTTCCACCAATCATAAGACCAATCCACTGAAATCGTTGTTTAAAAACCACTACCACTTGGAAGAAACATGCTGTTGTAACATAAAATAAAAAGTGCAAAATAAATTCTTGTACCAATTGCTCTCCAAAACTAACATTTACTAAATTATATTTTATTTCTTGCATAAGCATTACTTGAAGAAACGCAAACATTGCGGATTGCAATACAATATAACAAATGGCTCCGATAAAATATTGGATTCTCGTTACACCGAATGAAACTGCTAAACGAAATAGCTCATCTTGTATGATGAAAACACTCCCTACTATAAATAACATAATTGCTATTGAAGGATTATTTATAATTTCGGGTAAATAACCAATGTTCGCTCCATTTAAATGAACAGCATTTAAAGACCCTTTTATTAATAAAGCTACAATCCAAAATATTAAAATTGCTTTATAATGAAAATTAATATGTAACTTTAACTGCTTCAATAACATCGTCATTTCACTTCACCACCAGTTATGTGAATAAATAGTTTTTGTAATGTAATTCTATCAATTACTAAACCTTCTTTTTCAAGAGAGTAATAATCTTCATTAGAAAGCTCGTCCCATATAAAAGCAATCCCCTTATTTCCATAAACTTCTCGATTTATTACGTTTTTATTGTTTGAAAATCCATCTACTTTATCTTTTTTTCCTGAAATAATATGACCTTGTTGCAATAAATCTTCTACCGATGATTGAACAACTAGTTTTCCTTCTTTCATGATAATTACATCTTCAATCACATGGGTTACTTCTTCTACTAAATGTGTTGATAATATAATTGTTCGTGGATACTCAGCGTAATCTTCTAGTAGTAAACTATAAAATAACTCTCGATGTGCTGCGTCTAAACCTGTAGTCGGTTCATCAAAAATTGTTATTGGCGCCCTACTTGCTAACCCTTGAATAATGCCGACGACTGTTTGCATGCCGTGTGATAATTTATGATATTTCACTGTCATATTAAGCTGAAATTTATTAGCGAGTTCTTCAGCATACTTTCCATCCCAGTTTTTATAAAACATGCTGCACATCTTAAAAATTTCTTTTACTTTAAAACTTAAATGAGCTTCTTCTTTCACTCTAACAAAACAAATATTTTGCATCGCTTTACTATTCTCAAAAACATGTTCGCCAAATATTGATACGCTTCCACTACTTGAAGTAATTTGGCCTGCAAGTAAATTTAATAGTGTCGTTTTTCCTGCTCCATTTCTTCCAAGCAAACCATATATTTTATGCTCTTCCAATGAAATCGTAACTTCATTTACAGCTACTTTCTTTTTATATTTTTTCGTTATCTCTTTCGTTTCAAGTGCAATCATCCCTCTTTCCCCTCCTTCGTAATTTTTTGAATCATATCCATCAATTCATCTTTTGATATTTCTAGCACTTTTGCTTCTTCCCACACTTTCGGTAAATATTCAGTCATAAAAGTGTTTTGTCTCTTTTTTAGTACGACTTCTTTCGCTCCCTTTGCAACAAACATCCCGATCCCTCTCTTTTTATATAAAATCCCTTCATCCACTAATACGTTTACCCCTTTAGCTGCAGTAGCTGGATTTATTTGTAACATCTTCGCAAATTGATTTGTTGATGGAACTTGTTCTTCTTCAAGTAATATGTCTTTTAAAATATCTGATTCAATCGTTTCTGCAATTTGTAAGTATATTAATTTATTTTGCTCCAGAGTAGGTTTCACAATTTCACCACCTTAGGTTCATAGGTTGATTACTTATGTAATTAACCATATCACATTAAATTACTTATTTCCATAAATTTCTTTTACAAAAAAAGAGCCATTCTTAAACGAATGACTCTCTTTCTAAAATTTCGAAGTTTCAACTCTTGTTCTCAAATTCTTTTCATTTATACCATTTTGACAAAAGTTAAATTGTTGTCCTTTTATTGACTTTGTACGATCTACTATTTGCCCTAAATGATAACTTGTGTGCTCTACTAAATGTAATAAACTATGAAGATCAATATGTCTTTTTTCTTCCCATGCTTGTATATATGCTTTTCTCCACTCACCAAACACTTCTTCAACGTACTGTAGCAAAACTTCAGTACGTTGTCGTTTTACTGGAAAATACTCCTCGATTCCCTTTTCAAAAACTATATTTGGATTTTTATAACGACTAGTATTTCTCTGTATATGTCCACAAATATGCAATACGATTCCACCAATTGGATTAACAGATTTCCCTTGCTTCCACAAATCTTCTTTACTAACAAGGCTAATTGCCTGTACTAATTTAGGTAAATAATGATCCTGCATTCTATGATAAGAAATTTTATATACTAACTCCATCTTTGTCCCTCCAATTATTTCAAGTACTTTACTGGATATTTAACAAATAAAGATTTTCGGAAATCTTTATCATTCACAAGCCTATTCATTTTTTTGTTATTATCATTAAGGAACTTTACTACTCTCTTTTCATCCCACAAATCATCTTCTTTTAGAAAATCATTAAAA
>NZ_BOQB01000218.1 GCF_018332475.1 Bacillus sanguinis
TCCCTTTTTTAATATTTAATTATCGAAAGTATGGTTATTTAAATAAATGGCGTTCATTTATTTTATACTCATTATTACTTTATTTATTAAATGCCTATTTTCTTGTGATTTTGCCGTTGCCACAAACATATGATACTTGTAGCCTACAACCGGCTAATACGCAGCACATGCAACTATCACCATTTTATTTCATACAAGAAATTAGTAATCATACATCGGCAATTTTAACGAAGCCAGCTACCTACTTCTATTTATTAAAGGAATCTGCGTTTTTACAAGTCGCTTTTAACGTTCTATTAACCGTTCCATTCGGTATTTACTTACGTTATTATTTCCGACGTAGTTTCCTACAAACAATTTGTATTTCTTTTTGTCTTTCACTCTTTTTCGAGCTAACACAAGTGACTGGACTATACGGTATATACAATTGTGCCTACCGCTTATTTGATATAGACGATCTGTTTTTAAATACATTAGGCGGCGTAATTGGTTTTATCATTGCACCAATATTTATGTACTTCCTTCCGAAAGCAAACGAATTAGATAGTCATGTTGATTTGGAAACGAAACCAGTCGGATTCGTTCGTCGCTTTATCGCGATGCAAATTGATTGGCTTTTCTTATCCATCGTTGTACCTGTCATTAAAAACAAAGGAAATTCTTTCTTTGTTTCTAATATTCAAGCTTACACGAACATGTACGAACTCATTTTCATAACGTGTTCGATCTTTATTTACTTTATTATCATTCCATACTTTACGAATGGAAAAACAATTGGTAAAGCATTGCTTCGTATTTATGTGAAAGGAAAATCAGATCGTATTACGATGAAGGAACTATTCATCCGTTACGGTATATTCTATTTCATTTTAGGCGGAATCAATTATATTCTTTCGAGTAGCTCTATCTTAAATCTTAAAGAGCCTTTAGTATTAATAGTTATACTATTATTCCAACTCGTAATTAACGGTCTATTTATTATTCATGTTTTATTACATGTATTTAGTCATGATAAGTTGCTATTTTATGAGCGCATTAGTCAAACAAGAAATGCGATCATACTAAAAAAAGCTGACAAGTAATACTTTGTCAGCTTTTTTTCATAATCGTAAATAATTTTTCTGTGTAAGGGTTTGAAAACATTTCTGCTTCATCTAATAATTTCCTCACCTTTAGAAACGAATGCAATTCTGGATATATATTTTGTAATTTTTCGTACGTTAACGTATGCATTTTCCCCCAATGCGGGCGTCCTTCATACTTTAGAAAAATTTTCTCCACCTCACCAAAATAAGCCGCATACTTCATACCTTTATACATATGAAGAGCAATGTACGCTGAATCCCTTCCGTACGCTGGACTGAGCCATATATTATCACTTTTCACATAACGGCATTCAATAGGAAAGTGCACTTTATACTTTTTCTTTTCAATAAGGTTTGAAATTTCTTCTACAACGGCCCGCATATACTTTGAAGGAATACTATACTCCATTTCATAAAATGGAACCGCACGCGATGTAGCAAATACTTCATAACTCGGACCAATTATTTTTGTATTCGGTACAGCTTTAGCTGATAATCGACTTACTCCTTTACTTATAGAAGGAAACCATTTACATCCTTTAGATAACAAAGAAAACATCTTATTTTCAAGCAACTCTACCTTTAGTTTATGCCATTTCAAGTCACTTTGTTTACCCGTTGTTTCGTTCGTAAATTTCACTTGCACTTCATCTGAATAAGGAAAAACAAAAAATTCAAAGTGGCGATTCTTCTTATATTCTTCTAATTTGTTCATTACAGTAGATAATGACTGTTTTTCACTTTCATACACAAGTGAATACGCCCTAATAATTTTCAATTTTATCTTTACAATGATACCTAGCATCCCAAGTGACAACTGAAAGGCTCTCCAATATTCCACATTCTCAGATTCCGAACAAACTATACTCTCACCTGTAGATAAAACTGCGGTAATCTCTATAACTTGTGTTGATAAACTTCCAAAGGTAATACCCGTCCCATGAGTCCCTGTACTAATCGCTCCTGCAATAGATTGTGAATCAATATCCCCTAAATTTTCTTGTGCATAACCTTTTTCTTCAAGTAACCTCCCTAAATCATGTAACTTTGTTCCTGCCCATACTTCGGCAATCATCTTCTCCGTATCAATATTCACAATTCCCTTCAATTCATCTAAAGAAACTAAAATTTCTTCCGTTTGCACAAGAGGTGTAAACGAGTGTCCTGAACCGACAACACGAATTTTCTTCCCTTTTTTTCGAGCAAGCTCTACAACTTCTACTACATCTTGTATACTTTCTGGATACATCGTATAATGCGGTGTCCCTTCTACATTCCCTGTCCAATTTCTCCATTTTTGTCCCTTTATAGAAAGCATTGACCATCCCCCCGATATGTTGAATACTCCCCAACAATCTCTCCTTCTTTCACACGATATAAAAATGGAAACCGCTCACATAATTCTCCAGCTTTACTATGGCGAAACAAGATAGAATCTCCTATCTCTACTCGATCCTCACCGTTATAAAAAATCGGTGTTTGCACTTCACCAGCGCCTTCTAAAGCTAACAGTTTGGCACCATTTGGCCTCCATATCTCAGGTTCTTTATCTTTCCCAATTGCGCCTGAAGCAATATATCCACCACCTAGACAAGTGTAAATAAACGGGGCTGGTTTACGCACAACTGGTAAAGCAAATCCGACAGCTGGATGAAATTGCACCTCTTTATAATAATCAAACAGCTTCGGGGCATAAAAAGCAGAACCTATTGTAATCTCTGAAACTGAATGATCTTGTTCAGTTGTTTTTATACTTCCTGTGCCTCCTCCATTTACAAACCTTAGTTCAATACCTAGATTTTGTATTTCTTTTACGATATGTCCTCTTCTTTCTTTAACTTCTAACACTGATTTCTTCTTTAAATATGAAATCACTTTACTTTTCACTCGTTGATTCGGTATGTGATCTCCTACCCCAGCAATTTGGGCTTCATATCCCATTACACCATCTAGTATTAAAAATGATGATTCTTTCAACCTTTTTACTATTTTCAAAGCACCTTGCACATCTTTTACCGGTGATCTTTTGACCCCAAAATGGAACTTAAAAAAACGACTACTCATATCAATATCTAAGCAAACGCGAAAACATCCTTTAGACTTCTCGGCAATTTTTTCTAAATAAACAATATGATCTTCACAATCCACCATACAAGTTATAATGAGCCCTTGCTTTGTTAGTAAACTTATTTCATGTAACGCTCTTTCATCATAAGCAGGATATCCGAGCAATAAATCATTGAATCCTTGTTCAATTAAAAACAAAGCTTCCCTAGGTGAAAAACACATAATACCTTGAAATCGATCACTTGCAGCTAAAATCCTTTGCATAACCGGAACAGAACGTAACGATTTACTCGCTATACGAATCTTCTTATCTCCACTTAATTCCATAATCGATTGAATATTTTTATCTAAAGCCACTTCATCCAAAAATGCACAAGGTAATGGAACTTCTTTAAAAATTCCTCGATCCACATTTTTCTCTCCTCTTTTCAATATGTCTTATACATATTGGAAAGAAAGTTGAAATTTCCTCTACAAAATAAAAAAGTTTCTTCCTATTAAGAAGAAACTTTTTAAGACTACTTCATAGAAATAGTTGCCTCTACTGGATAATGATCAGAATAATCATCATACGTATATTTTTTGAGCCATGATGTCACAGTCCACTGTGGAGATTTCGGTTGTAATACTTTATTCTCTATAAATGACGGATTCGCATGGTCCTTACTTGCAATAATATAATCTAAATACTCGGCGGGGCTATCAGGGAAATTATATTTCGCAATACTGTTTGTCGTCGCATCCCAAGTTGCTGTATGTCCCGTATAAGATGGAATTGACGCATGTAATGTTTTAAACATGGATGCGTACTCTGAGTCACTGTTGTTCTCAGCGTTTATTTTATTCACGTTCATATCACCACCAAATAGGACATACTCGTCATTTGATATATTTTTATTTTTAATAAAATCTTGAATTTCTTTTAACTGGTTTGTACGTACAGATGCAGGTGAAGTTTTTCCGCACATACTATCTTCAGCCTGCAAATGCGTCCCAATTACATGAACGAAACGATCATTTTTCTTAATTTTCGTGTATACAAATCCTTTATTCGATAAATTATCTGGTCCGCATCCCTTTGCAAATACATATTGAACCTTTTCAACAATCGGCCATTTGCTCACGATTGCAACGCCCCCATCTTCAGGAGTTGAAGATGAATAGCTACCTAACGTTTTATCCCATTCATTTCCATTACTACGACCTAATACAGCTGTTTGATTTGGGTATTCTTTCTTCAAATTTCCTAAAAGACGATCTGAAGCACTATTATCAAACACTTCATTTAATATAACAACGTCTTGATTCTTAATATAATCTGCCGCCCCAATTAAATCAGCACGCTCACTTTGTCCCCAGTTCGGATATAAGTTAGTTGATAGCATGTACACGTTATGCGTCATCACTTTCAAAGTGTTGTTTTGATTTGTAGACGTATCTGCTTGAGCTGAAGATCCTCCGTATAAAACTCCTAAACCAATCCCAAAGCTAAGTACACCTTTTAGCAATTTACCTTTCACGTTCCATACCTCCATGTGTATAGTGATAAAAAGGCCAAATACTCTATTGTGAGATTTGACCTTTTTTAAATCCTTAACGATCTCCGTACGTATCAAACCAAAGCTGAATGTATCCAGCAGTAACACGTTGTGCATCCATTAATCGCTTACCTGTCATCGGTGTAACTTCAGCACGCCATTTATCTGCATATTCTTGTGACACAGCTGCTTTTACAAACCAATCTTTCGTATTATCATTTACAATTCCAGAGTAATCTTGTTTCGCTGCTACTGCCGCTCCATGGATCCAATCTTCTGGATTTGTACCTTTCCAATTCCAATATCCATTTCCATCCGTTACTTTATAATTATCTTTTATCGTATCTACAAAGTTTTCATATTTAGAATGGAATCCTTGTGGATACGAAAGATTTGTAAAGTTTGCAGCATGCATCGGTTGGTTTACATCTCCCAAATAATGAAGAGATAATCCTAAATAGAAGAATGCTTGTTTCATATCTTTATTTTTGTATGATTCACCAGCTAATTTAAAATATTTAGCTCCAGTTTCTTTTGCCTGCTTTGCAAATGGAATATATGTTTTTCCATTGTCTGGATCATAGAAATGTGAAGCAAATGTGCTATTATCATAATAAGGATTTTCATAGTCAGCAGCATAAATACCGTTCTCTAACTCCGTACGCCATTCATTTAATTGTGCAACTCGATCTTGTTTTACAAGTGTTGTATTGCGAGACATAATATCAATCGCACGGTTTACAATCCATAAATGAGAATTTACGCCTTCTTTATGTTTATCTTCAGCAGACCAGCGGTGAACTATTTTTATTTTACTTCCCCCATCGTTTTCATGAGCAAATGCAACGCTTTGTAAAGGAGCTACTAATGTAATAGCTGCTGCTAAAGCAAGTACTTTCTTTTTCATCTGAAATCCTCCATTTTATAATCGAATTATTGTAAATTTTTTGTTAGGATCCTATGATGTCGTCCGGTTAACCTATGACTAGAATATCCCACCTTTCATGAAATTTCTATTAATAAATTAAAATATGCAAATGTTCATATCATTATAACTTTATACATAGTGAATATAATGAATGAATGCACTTATATTGTAATAAAGTATTGTTAAGCTACTACAAATGATTGTCTAAACTAATGTAAAAAAAGAGTAAAGCATCCACATGCTTTACTCTTTTTTTCTATTCGATAATATACTCGGCAGTTGTACATTAACTGCCAACTTATGTATAAATCCAAATACTAATCCAATCCCAATAAATATGTATAAGATTGTAAATATCTTTCCAAAATCAGTTTGCGGACTAAAATTCGCATCACCGACAGTCGTCAACGTGACCACACTAAAATATAAAGCGTCAAGAGGACGTAATCCTTCAACTGTACTATAAAAAATCGTACCGGATGTTAATGTTAAAAATGTTAATACGAATAATACTTGAAATTCTTTATCTTTCCACGCTCGTAAGCAAGCTTTTAGCATCCGTTTCAATGTCAACATAAATGAAAGCATTAGACTTCCCCTTCCAAACAAAATACCTTTAGTTACAGGAAAGTCTATCACCTTTCTGTATAGAAAAAAAGTAGCCCTCTTCTATTTCTAGAAAAGAGCTACTTTTTACTATTCTATATTATTTAGGTGAAACAAGAATTTTCACTTGTGTTTTATCTTTTACAAGTGCTTCAAATCCTTCTTCAACAACTTGATCTACTGTGATTTTTTTCGTAATTAATTTCTCTGCTTGAATTTGGCCAGAGCTAATTAATTTAATAACAGCTGGGAAGATATGACGGTATCCAAGAATACCGATAACTTCTTTTTCTTTTAATACAAGGTTGTTTGGAGTAATTGTCGCATCTTTTTCCCATACACTAACAATTACAGTTTGTCCTTCAAAGCTTGTGCTTTCAATCGCTTGACGAAGTACTACTTCAACACCTGTTACTTCAAAGCTCACATTTACACCTAAACCATTTGTTAAGTTACGAATTTCTGCTAGTACATCTTGAGTGGCTGGATTTAATACGTAATCCGCACCTGCTAATTTTGCTAACTCTTGACGTTCTTTAGAAAGTTCAACTGCAATAACAGGAGTTGCGCCTGCTGCTTTAGCTGCTTGGATAACAAGAAGTCCAATTGGACCACAACCAAAGACTGCTACTGCTTCCCCTTCTTTTAATTTACTTTGACGTACTGCATGAACCGCTACTGCTGCTGGTTCTACAAGAGCACCTTGTTCATACGTCATTTCATCTGGAATATGGTGAACCATATCTTCTGGTACTACTGTATATTCAGAGAAACCGCCACCTTCTCCGCCAAGACCGTGGAAAACAAGTTGTTCACAAACATTATAATGTCCATGTTTACAAGCTTCACATTTACCACAAGAATAAATTGGTTCTACAACGACGCGATCTCCCACCTTATGAGAAGTAACGCCTTCACCGATTTCAACTACCTCACCACTAAACTCATGACCTAAAATAACCGGCGCTTTTACGTGTGTTAATGGGTGCTCTTCTGTTGGAATAAAAATAGGCCCTGCTAAATATTCATGCAAGTCTGTTCCGCAGATACCACACCATTTCACTTTAATCTTAACTGCTCCTGGTCTTACAGTTGGTTCTGGTACTTCTTCTACTCGTACATCACGTTGATTATGCCAAAGTAATGCTTTCATTTTATACATCCCTCTCTATGTATATACTTAACCTGGTGAAGTTTACAAATCTATTATAATACTTCTATCCATATATTTCAAAAAAACAATCTCATTCCCACTAAATTTTAACAAATAACGTTCAATATTTTGTCACTTTGTACTTTTTTCCACATCTGTTAATGCTAATTTCATTGCGGTTGAAATTAGCATTATGCCATAATAGCATAGGAGAGGTGAATATCGCTTGAAATATTTTATTTACTTTATTGTTATCGTAGCGTTTCTAGATACATTTTCACAATTACCTATTATGAGTACGTTCGCTCAAAGTCTTGGAGGATCTCCTCTTATTATTGGGCTAGTTGTCGGTATGTACTCATTCGCTAATATGATCGGTAATATTATTGCTGGCGCTGCCGTCGATAAATTTGGTGCAAAAAAAATACTTTATATAAGCATGGGACTTACGAGTTTCATAGTCTTGTTATACACCGTTGTTCAAAGTGGTGAACAACTATTAGTTGTGCGCTTTATGCACGGCTTTAGTGATGGATTTTTAATTCCTGCTGCCTTTACGTTTTTATCAAAACAAACAAATGCAGCAAGACAAGGTAAGGCAATGGCTCTATCTGGCGCTGCTGTTGGAACAGCGGCAATTGTAGGGCCTGCTTTCAGTGGTATTATGAAAGCAACTGCTGGTATAGAGTGGGTGTTCATTACCATTTCTATTTTAATGGTCCTTGGCACAATCGTATCTCTATTCTTCTTACCAAATAACGTATCAAGAAAAGATACTTCAAGAACACAAATGATGAACAAAGAAGATATGATTGAACTATTGAAATCAGAACCGTTATTACAAGCATATATTGGCGCGTTCACGCTAATGTTTTCACAAGGAATTGTCACGTATATGCTACCAGTGAAAGTTGAGGCATTAGCACTTAAAGCATCTACAACGGGCATGATGTTAAGTGTATTCGGCATTACCGCTATCCTCTTCTTCTTACTGCCAACAAATCGTATTTATGATCGATTTAATCGTTCAAAACTAATGTTAATTGGTATTGCAGTAATGGCATTCGCGTTATCTTTACTTGGATTATTCGCAACAAAAGGTATGCTCTTTATCGTTATGATGATTTATGGCATTGGATTCGCTATCCTTTTCCCATCAATAAATGCATTACTTGTTGAAAATACGACAGATGATAAGCGCGGAAAAGCATTCGGATTGTTTTATGCTTTCTTCTCATTAGGAGTTGTTGCTGGATCCTTTACAGTTGGTGCAATCGGGGCATCCCCTAGCGTCAGCTTCGTTATTGGAACTGCATTCTTATTAACATTCGCTGGAATGATTTATGTAAGAAGCAAAGTAAAAAGTAAAGCAAAAAGCAAAGTAAAAAAGACAATGATGGGATAACTCCATCATTGTCTTTTTTTCGCCTAATATATATTACTTTTGCATATAACCAAGTAATACTGTAAATAAACTTATGTATAAAGACAATACTGCATTTCTTCTTTTACAAAAAAAGTGTATAAATAACGACGATACTTCGACAATTTCCTCGGAAATATTTCCTTTCCCCACATAATTTGATACACTACATATGAACAGAAACTTGTATTACATAAACTAAAATAATAACTTACTGTACAAATTTAAAAAGCACACTCTTCCTACAAAGAATGTGCTTTTCGTTTATTAACGTTTAATCCAAACTGCGCCCGCTGATTTATCCTCTGCCTGTCCAACAACTTGGAATTTAAGTCCAAGGTTTGGAACTTTTCTTCCTGCGTCTGCAATTTGTTTGTTACTATATACTTTTGAATCGTCAAAAGTTGTAACACCTTGTAATCCAGAATAGTTAAACTGTCCACGTGTTAATGAATTTGCACTCCATGCTGGTGTTTGATCAAATGAAAATGCAGCGTCTGCAATTTGCATACCGGTGTTACCGTAAGTTGGTTTCCCATTTAAATTCCCAACAAATGCTTCTGGATGAGAGTCTACAACCCCAAGGAAGCCTTCACCTGGATGCACCCCAACCCAGTTATCTTTAAAGCTATCATCTGCATACCAAACGACAAGACCTGTATTATACACTGGACCTTTTCCTGCTTTTAATCCATTATCTGATCCTGCATAGTTTCTCCACTCTAAGTAATAATAATGAGCTTTTTTCTCTGTCCCATCAGAAACAACGAATCCATTTAACTGCATTTTAGACTGTCCTTCTGCATCATCAGAAAATACTACTTGTCCATCAACTGTTGCATTTACATTATCCATCGCGAAACCTTTATATGTTACAGCTGGATCTGTAATATAATCGAATTGCAGTTTCACTTTTTTCCCTTTAAATTGGCTTAAATCGTATGATTTATCAATCCATTTTCCATCTGTTGTATCTTTATCATCTTGTACTATCTTTTCTCCTAATCTATCAATCAATGTTTTCGTTCCATCTTCTGTTACTGCATGTACTTCAACAAAATCACACTCTGCTTCTAACTCATAATTCGCTTTATAATCGAACTTTGCATTTGTTCCTTTTGTTAAATCAAAGAACGGTGTTTCTAATGTTGTATGCATATCATCTCCTCTTGTACTATAATATGCACGCTTTCCAAACTCTGGTTTAATCGTTTCAACACTTTTACCTGGTAGGTTAACACGTACAACACCTGGACGATTTGATTTCGTAACACTTTGATCAATATATGTAGGAACACCTACACCACGCTTAATTTTATCGTAATCTACTTCTAAAATTTTTGCCCAGTTTCCACCCATATTCTTTTGCAAGAAGTCTTTATTTTGTGGTGAGAAACTAGTTGGCTCTGTTCCTGCAATTTTCCCTGTCCAACTACCTCCGCTCATTAATGACCAAGCTTCAACAGGTGAACCGGTTCCAGTATATTTCGTGTCATATTCATCGGGTAAGCCAAGGTCATGTCCAAATTCATGCGCAAATACACCTACTGCTCCATCCTCTGGTTCAATTGTGTAATCATGCGCTGCTACCTTTCCACCAAAGTAATCTACATTTGATTGTGTACCTTCAATCGCCACTGGATCTACCGCTAATTTTGAACGGTGTGACCAGATTGCATCATCACCTAATTTGCCGCCACCGGCTTCTTGACCAACGCCAGCATGGATTACCATTAAATGATCAATTACACCGTCAGGCTCATTTTGATTTCCATCACCATTTGTATCATATCTATCGAATTGATCAAATTGAGATAAATCTAACCCTTTCTCAGCAGCTGCATGTAAAGCTTCTTTCACTAAATCACGTGCACCTTTCGGACCTTTGTTATCATGACCACTGTTACCATCCGCACCGTAGTCAGATGCTTTTCCTGGAACAGTTAGCCACTCCGTTACATATCCGTCTGTCGTATAACTACCGCCAGACTGCTCTTCGTAATATTGTTTAAACGTTTTTACTTTCGAACCATCAAATAATGTGTATGGTTCATTACCAAATAACATCTTTTGATAATGCTCTCTACTAAAGTCTTCCGAATACATATA
>NZ_BOQB01000219.1 GCF_018332475.1 Bacillus sanguinis
TTCGATTGTTTTTTCTGCTCCTTTTTCTGTCTCATTTCGCTCCCTCGCTTCATTCTATTAACATTTCTACGGAAAATCATTATGTATCAAATTTATTTATATGATATATATAGAATTTTATATTAATTATAAAAGAAATAAAAGATTTAATTTTCAGTATTTTAATTTTATAACCTATTTATTACCATTCCCCTTAATTCGTCATAACATGAATTTTCTTCAAACAAAAAACTGAGGTGTTCTCTATACACCTCAGTTTTTTCGATAACTTATTTTATTGAAGATAACCCTTCAACAAATTCACCAATCTTATTTTGAAAAACATAATTAAAGTTATATTCTTGTCCTGTTAACTCTTCATTTACTAAGATCGTTGTTGCTCCTACTTCCCTCTTTGCGATTTCTGGGAATGAAGCGACAGGCTGTACTTTTAATGACGTTCCCATAACGATAAGCACATCTGTTTCATATAAACGTTTTATCGCATTTTGATATTGCGGCAATGTATCTCCGTATAAAACAACGTCTGGATTTAAAATGAAATTACACTTCTCGCAGCGAGGCACTTCATGATCAATCATATACTGCAAATCATACCCCGCTTTACACTTTGGACAATGTGCTGTTTGAAGCGTTCCATGCAAATCAATGACATGTTTACTACCACCTAATTGATGTAAACCGTCAATATTTTGCGTTAAAATCGTAATATCTTTCCCTTGTTCTTCTACTTCAGCTAAAAAGCGATGGCCACGATTTGGTTTATATTGATGAAACGTATTAATTTGAAAGATTTCCTTATAATGCTTCCAAAATTCTTTCGGACTTCTATTATAATATCCTCTTGATAAATACATCTCCACATTCGCATCAGCATACAATCCATTTGCTGAACGGAAATCTGGGATACCACTTTCCGTACTTGCTCCTGCACCTGTTAACACTGTAATTTTCTTCGCTTTTTCTAAAATTGAACGTACTTCTTCAAATTGCACAAAAATCACCTCTATGTATATTGCTATACTTATTATACCAGTTGTTTACAGGAGATGTTGTACAATTCATTCTACTTAATGCGTCGTGCCCCCAATTTCCACTATATCCACCTCAACTGTCGTCGTTACCTCTACTGCCAATTCTATCCCTTTACTAATAGTAGAAAGTGACATACTCGGTTGGCCTGGATAGTTACTCGCTTGTTCTGGTAAAAACGGAATATGAATAAATCCGCCTTTTATTTTCTTATCACGCTTCTCTAGTTCATGCATAAGACCATAAAATATATGATTACAAACGAATGTACCCGCTGACTGTGAAACGGAAGCTGGTATGCCTTCTTCTTGAAGTTTTTTTACTATTGCTTTCATCGGAAGAGTAGACCAATAGGCAGCCGGTCCTTCTTCCACAACCGGTACATCTACCGGCTGATTCCCTTCATTGTCAGCAATTCTTGCATCATCAATATTAATTGCGACACGCTCTATCGTAATATCTGGTCTGCCCCCAGCTTGTCCGATACATATAATCATTTCTGGGTTTAGTTCTCCTATATACTCTTTTAAAACTTGTATTGATTTATGAAACACCGTTGGAACTTGTTTACTAATAATCTTGTATTCTCCGACTGTTTTTTCGTGCAAACTTTTTGCGACTTCCCAAGCTGGGTTAATGCTTTCTCCGCCGAACGGATCAAATCCTGTTAACAATACTGTTTTCATAGTTTTCCCTCCTAATTAGAAACGATATACAAGGCCGTACATAATAAACATATTGATGATAAAGATTGAAAGAGCAATTGGTACTTGCGCTTTAATAACTGCATTTTTATCTTTTAGCTCTAAAAGCATTGCCGGAACGATATTAAAGTTTGCTGCCATTGGAGTAAGCAATGTTCCGCAATATCCAGCAAACATACCGAGTGCTGCCATAATCGCCGGATTTCCTCCGTGCATTTGTACAATTAAAGGTAAACCAATGCCGCCAGTAATAACAGCAAATGCTGCGAAAGCATTTCCCATTACAACTGTGAAAAGCATCATTCCTAAACAATACGCCATAACAGCAACGAACGGATACTCTGTCGGTAATACTTGTCCAACTAAATCTGAAACGACTTGTCCAACGCCAGACTTCGCGAAAATACCGCCAAGAGCTGCTAACATTTGTGGTAAAATAACAGCCCAGCCGACAGCTTGTAATAATCGACTTCCTTCTTGAACAGGTGTTGTTATTTTTGATTTTGTAATACGCATTGCCGCAACGAATGCAAGTAATGCTCCTAGTGCTAATGCAACTAATGTCACTTTATCTGGATCAACAAGGGCGACATTTCCCCATTTGATTTTCCCTAACGTTAACGTACCGATAATTGTAAAAATAGGTATTAAAAGTGCAGGCATAAAAATTTTATTTTTTAATTTCTCAGCATGTTTTACACGTTCTTGTACTGGTACTTCTTTCTCCTCTGATTTTGTTACTTTATTTAATGACGCTAACACGACCATAGTGAGCACGATACAGCCAACGTAAAACGAAGGGATTACATTTCCGAATAAAAACGTAACTGCAAATAACGCCCAAAATAAGCTAGAACCAAATCGGTTTGGATGTTCACGATCAAATGCGATACGAACGGCGATAAAGGCAACGATTATACCTAATACATAATAGATTGTATCCATTGTGATGATGTTCATTTTATATTGCCTCCTTCTCTTCTTTTTCTTTTGCTGCCATCGTTTTTGCTATATATTTATCAAACCTTCTAAATCTGATCCAGCTTACGATAAGTGCAGATATTGCAGTTGGAATACCCCAAAGCGCCATATCCCATACACCTACATGCATACCTACTGAATCGAAGAATCCTTTCATTAATAAAATTGCACCAGTTGCGATAAAAATGTCTTCTCCGAAAAACCAAGCAGTATTTTCCGCAGCCGCTGCGTTTGCTTTAATCTTTTCTCTTAACTTTTCAGGCAGTTTACCGTATTTACCTTGCGCAGCCCCTTCTGCCATCGGTGCAACGAGCGGTCTTACTGTTTGTGCATGACCACCAATATTCAGTCCAAGTGCTGCTGATGATTCTCTTATCGTAAAATATGACATTAATACTCTTCCAGTTGTTGCGCCTTTTGATTTCGTTATAAGTGCTTCTGCTCTTTCTTTTAAACCGTAACGCTCTAAAATTCCGATTACCGGTAAAGTTAGTATGATAGGCATAGACATATATCTATTTTCTATGAAAAATTTACCGAACATGCTGATCACATCATAAAAGCTTAATCCTGAAACCATACCCGTAACAATACCTGCAACCATAACTACTAAAAGTGTATTTAATCTAAATAAAAAGCCCACTGCAACTAGTAATATCCCGATTAATTTCACCAATTCCAACACTTCCCCTCATTTTTTTATTTCGGTGCACATATAGAAATGTCATTATGTTCGAATGTTCTGTATATTTTTCCTGCAAATTGTACTGCTTTTTCTCCATCACCGTGTAAACAGATTGTCTGCGCCTGAACTGCTACTTTCTCCCCATTCACCGAATTTACATATCCTTCTTTCACCATTTGAAGCACTTGCTTTATCGCTTCGTCTTCTTTTTTTATGAGCGCATTTTCTTCCGTACGACTCGTTAATGTCCCATCTTGCTTATACGTCCGATCTGCAAAAGCTTCTTGTACGAGAGTTATATTGTATTTTTCCGCAGCCTGTATAAACGCCTCACTATTTGCTAATCCGTAAAGTAATAGATTTGGATTACTATCATAAATTGCCTTTGCGATTGCATCTGCAATTTCCGGATTAGTCGCCGCCATATTATATAGAGCGCCGTGTGGTTTTACATGGTGCATTTTCCCTCCTGCTGCTTTCACAAAAGCATCTAATGCACCGATTTGATACAATACATAGTCGTATACTTCATTTGGTGAAACGTTCATATTTCTTCTTCCAAATCCAATTAAATCTGGAAAACCAGGATGCGCCCCTATTGCTACGTTATGCTGCAGCGCTTTTTCGACCGTTTTCCTCATTACAGTCGGATCACCCGCATGAAAACCGCAAGCAACATTTATAGAGGAAACGAACGGAAGAATTTCATCATCATTCCCCATTTTATAAGCACCAAAGCTTTCTCCTAAATCACAGTTTAAATCGATTGTCGTCACGATGTTTCCCTCCTAATGTCAGCTTCGTAAAGTGATGAATTTTTTTAATAGATTCATATTTACTTCTTGTTTTATGTACAATTGTTCCGCTTCTTCAAGCGTAATTTTCTTAAAAGAAACGTAGTCCCCTGGTTTTAACTGAGCAAGAAGTGGTAAATCTACTGAAATGATATTTCCCATTCTCGGATAGCCGCCCGTCGTTTGCCTATCTACCATTAATATAATTGGCTGTCCACCATTTGGAACTTGAATCGTCCCATATGTAACGGGACTCGATAAAATCTCTTTTTCAACGGCTCTATTTAAAACATCTCCTTCAACCCTATAGCCCATACGGTCAGCGTAATTAGATACTTTATACTCTTTCGTAAAAAATGCCTGTTTACTTTCTTCTGTAAATTGATCATATTCAAAATCAGTTATGACACGCAGCTTAGGATATTTCTTATACTTTGGCAGTACACTGCTGCTAATTGCCCATTTTGCTTTGATTCGCTCATCTTTTTGTAAGGCTTGAATGAAACGACTCGCTAATTCTGAGTGCGTACCAATTTGAAAATAATCTCCTTTTTTCAGCATCCTTCCTTCTATGCCGCCAATCGCAGCACGTATGTAAGTACTTTTGCTTCCCATTATGCGATCAATTTGTATACCACCTGCAAAAGTCACATACGCTCTGCAACCACTTTTCACTTTTCCAAAGCAAAGCATGCTACCTTCTTCTGCTAAAATAGGACGCCATAATGGAATACGCTCCCCATTCAGTAACGGTTCCATATCTGCTCCGCCAATTGCAAGTAAAGTCGTTTTCTTTATTAACAATTTCGGTCCCATAATCGTCATTTCGAGTGCCGCTTCATTCTCTTCATTACCGACTAACATATTAATCATCCGAAGTGCACCCTGATCCATAGCCCCGCCAACAGGTACACCGTATTGTTGATAATGAGATCGCCCTAAATCTTGGACTGTTGTAAACATCCCCGCATGTAAAACCTCTACATCCATTCTTTAGCCCCCTCAAGTGATACGTACTCTTCCTTCGTTATTGGGATAAATCGTAAATACATACCGCTTTGAATAAAGGTTGGTGTTTCTTCTTCCGGATTAAATAAGGAGATTGGTGTTCGGCCAATAATGTTCCATCCTCCTGGTGTTTCAAGCGGATATATACCTGTTTGATTTCCGCCAATACCTACCGAACCAGCAGGTATTAGCAACCGTGGTGTTTCTTTTCTAGGCGTTTCTAGTTCTTTTGATAGTCCTCCTAAATACGGGAACCCTGGTGTAAAACCTAACATATACACAAAATACGTTGTTTCACTATGTATGCGAATCACATCTTCTACTTGTAAACCGTGATAATGTGCCACCTCTTCTAAATCAGATCCATATTCTCCCCCGTAACAAACGGGTATAGAAATATGTTTCACATCCTTATTTAATTCTTCTTGATACGAATTACAAAGCTCCTGTATGTACCGACAAACGTAATGATATGCTCCTTCACTTCTCCCCTTTCTCTTCCATACTTCATACAAATTATAATAAACGGCTAATGAAGTAAAAGATGGTACACACTCAACCATGCCTACAAACGGATGCTGCCTCAACGCTTGAAACAATCGCTGCACTTTTTCATATACATCCATCCCGATTTCTTCACCAAATGTAACAATAATTGCTTGATCCCCTAACGCAGAAAATTTCATCCCACTCCCTCTTTCTATGCCAAAAAGCCGAGTTCTTTCGAAATGCGATGTGCTGTTTCTTTCACCTTCGCAATAAAATATGAAATATTGCTTTCGCTGTACTCAATTGCTAATCCCGAAATACTAATACCTGCTACAACCGTTCCATCGCTTGCAAAAATGGGCGCTGCTATAGCCGCTGTATGATTTTCTAACTCAGAGTAGCTAATCGTGTGTCCTTCCTTTTTCGCCATTTGTAACACTTCTAACAACTGTTTCTTATCCACGATTGTTCCATCTGCAAACTGTTTTAAATTCGTTTCCTCTATGTATTTCCGTTTCTCTTCTTCAGAGAAATACGATAGTAAAATTCTCGGACATGCACCCGCATAAAGTGGCGCTCTTCTGCCAACCGCCGTATACACGCGTACAGGCTGAGCACCTTCCATCTTTTCCACATAAATCGCATCATTACCATCTTGAATAATTAAATTAACTGCCTGCCCTAAACTATCTCTAAGCTCTTTCATATACGGAATCGCAATATTTCTTACTGATAATCTTTGTGAAACAAGTTGACCGAACCGTAAAAAAACGACTCCTAAATGATATTTCCCCTTTTCGTTTTTTTGTAAAAACTCCATTTCTTCCAACGAGCCAATTAAACGATAAACAGATGTTTTCGGCATACTCGTAAGCTGAACCATCTCTGTTAAACTTAGCTCTTCATGCTCATAAAACAACTCTAAAATATCCATTGTCTTAACTGCCGTTTTATTTATACTCATTCTATCTCCCTCTTGTTCCGAATTTCGGAACTTAGATTCCATTTTTCGAAACAAATATATAATTTAAAATTATAAAATATTCTTTCAATTCTATCAACAAAAAAAGTATGGAAGAATATATATTCTCCCATACTTTTTCTTTATAACGCTCTTACTTGTTTCAACGGCCAGAAAACAGCTTGTCCTTTTCCGACAATCTCATCTTCTGAAATGAATCCAAACATACGACCGTCTTTCGAAACTTCACGATTATCTCCTAAAACAAACACTTGGCCTTCTGGCACTTTCGTTTTTCCTGTAATTTGTTCTAACGTAAAGTCTGGAGTTAATACACGGCCTGCTGCTTTTTCTTTAAACTCTTTTAAATATGGTTCTTCCACCGCTTTTCCGTTTACATATAACACATCGTTTTTATACTCAACTGTATCGCCTGGTACACCAATTACTCGTTTTACTAAATCGTACCCTTCTTTACCGTGGAACACGATAATATCAAAGCGATCTAATCCACTTATACTATAACCAATCTTATTTACAAGAACTCGCTCGTTATTTTCTAAAGTAGGCATCATCGATTCACCTTGTACTAATGAAGGTGTAAATAAAACACCGCGAATAATAGCAATTAATACAAGGGTAAATCCTATCGTTTTCGCCCATGAGAATAATTCTTTCTTCGTATTTTCCTTCATCGTTTCTCCTCTTTCTTACGTGTTTATTGTATGATTTGAACTAATTCTTGTACTAAACTAGGATCAATTTCAGAAAAACTTGATTTCCCTTCTCTTACCGCTGTACCGACATGAGCTTGCGAAATTCCAGTTTCATCTAGCAATTTCTTTATATTTTCTTTCGTCACGCCAGCTCCAGCTACAAGCTGAATTTGACCATCACTTACCTTTTGCATTTCTGCAAGTACCGGAATATTCTCTACTATATTTCCTTGCCCACCTGAAGTTAAAACGTGATTCACTTTATGAAACCTCTTTAAAGTTTTCATCGCTTCTACCGGATTTTCTGTATCATCTATTGCACGATGATATGTAACATTTATCTTGTCTACCACAGATAATAAATCCGCTAATTTCTCTTCATCCACTTCATTTTTTTCATTTAGTACACCTAATACAACACCAGCTACCCCTAATTCCTGAGCAACTACAATATCTTCTTTCATCATTTCAATTTCTTCTTCCGT
>NZ_BOQB01000220.1 GCF_018332475.1 Bacillus sanguinis
ATTATTAGCAAGAAAACGCTTACGCGAAAAAGGTGAAGACTTTCCTTATATGAGGAAGGTCTTCTTTCGTATGTAAAAGATTATAAAAAAGAAAATATGTAACATACTACTAGTAAAGAAAGGGGGCAGAAATATGACAAATCAAAATGGTAGTAAAGGGAGCGGAAATCAAGGCTCACCGAAATCAGGGCAATTTCAGCAAGAGTTTAGCACTGAATTTGAGACTGGTAATGATAACAAAGGAAAAGAATATCGTTCGAAAAAAGGAAGTAAATCAAAAAAGGAGTGAATCATTTCACTCCTTTTTTGATTTAAGATGCTGCAGATTGATCCGTATTATATTTTTCTTCTGATTTTGCGACAATCATTGCGCAAATTGCATCACCAGAAATATTTACAGCTGTTCGTGACATATCTAGAATGCGGTCAATACCGATAATTAAGGCAATACCTTCTACTGGTAGATTGACTTGATTTAATACCATCGTAAGCATTACAAGTCCAACACCTGGTACACCGGCAGTACCGATACTAGCTAGTACAGCAGTTAAAACGACGACAGCTAATTGGGATATAGTAAGCTCAACTCCATATACTTGAGCGATAAACACAGTTGCTACACCTTGCATAATGGCAGTACCATCCATATTAATCGTTGCACCTAGTGGTTGGACAAAAGAACTTATCGCTTTTGGAACGCCAAGTTTTTCTTGTGCTGTTTTCATCGCAAACGGAAGAGATGCATTAGAACTAGATGTACTAAATCCAATTGCCATTACCGGTCCGAAATGTTTAAAGAAACGGACAATACTTTCTTTTGCTAATACTTTTAATAATCCGCCATACACGAAGACGCCGTGAATAATAAGTACTAGCATAACGACAATCATATACTTGAACATCGCAGCGACGCCTGCAAGACCCATTTTACCAACGGATGAAGCGAGCAATCCAAATGTTCCGATTGGAGCTAATTTCATAACGAGATTAACAAGATACATCATTAATTCGTTGCCCTGTTCAAGTAATGAATGGATACCTTGAACTCGTTTTCCTAAAATAGCGATACCGAGCCCGATTAATACGGCAAAAGCAATAATTTGTAACATGTTTCCATCAGCCATCGCTTTTGCTGGATTATCTGGTACGATATTGAGCAATGTATCGACGAAAGATGTTTCGGTTTTTGCACCTTCATATTTAAGGCCTTCGGTTTTAAAGTTACCGCCAGATCCTGGTTGTATAATAAGTGCAAATGTAACTGCAATAGAGATGGCAACGGCTGTAGTGACAAGAAAGAATGAAATTGATTTTAAGCCGATTCTTCCAAGTTGTTTCGGGTCTCCAAGCCCAGCAGCCCCAAGCACGATAGAAATGAACACAACAGGAACAACTAGCATTTTAATGAGTCGAATAAACAATTGACCAAGTGGATTGAACACATATTGATTTAATGGTTCAAAAATGGATGGTGCAGCTAAATTTAAAGTGAGTCCGACAACTAAACCGAGAAATAATGCAAGTAAGATTGCTTTTGTTTGTTTCAATAAAATCCCCCCCTTATTTTTTGTGAAATAACTTTCTACATTAATTGTACCGAAAAAATACCTATTTTGACAATGTTTTCTGAATATTTTGTATAAAAACATCTATTTTCATGTAGAGAGGATTACATTTTGTATTTGAAACACAAAATAGGCCATCGCATTGGATGGCCTAGGGAAGGGGACAATTTATGTCAATTTAATTAGGGATGGAAGTTGTTCAAGACACTGGGGAATGTCTTATAAATTAGGGAGGAACAACTTCGATACATATACTATAAAAGATAGATGTGACCCCCGTGTGAACATAAAGTGAAAGAGAGAGGGAGTTTTAAATAGAAGATAGAGCAAACAAAAATAAGACCATCACACAGGATGGCCGAAGGAAGGGGACAATTTATGTCAATTTAATTAGGGATGGAAGCTACTCAAAGACACTGGGGAATGTCTTATAAATTAGGGAGGAATAGCTTCGATACATATACTATAAAAGGTAGATGTGACCCCCGTGTGAACATAGAGTGAAAGAGAGAGGGAGTTTTAAATAGAAGGTAGAGTAAACAAAAAAATAAGACCATCACACAGGATGGCCGAAGGAAGGGGACAATTTATGTCAATTTAATTAGGGATGGAAGTTGTTCAAGACACTGGGGAATGTCTTATAAATTAGGAAGGAACAACTTCGATACATATACTATAAAAGGTAGATGTGACCCCTATGTGAACATAGAGTGAAAGAGAGAGAGAGTTTTAAATAAATGGCAGAGTAAACAAAAAATAAGACCATCGCATATGATGGCCAAAGGAAGGGGACAATTTATGTCAATTTAATTAGGGATGGAAAGCTGTTCAAGACACTGGGGAATGTCTTATAAATTAGGGAGGAACAGCTCCGATACATATACTATAAAAGGTAGGTGTGACCCCCATGTGAACATAGAGTGAAAGGTATGAGGATTTGAGAAACGATACATATAAAATGTTTATTACAAGAGTTGTAGAGTAAGAAGAAATATAATAGAAAGTATCTTGTCATAAATGAAATGAACTTCAAGTATAAATAAAAGTTGAAAACTAGGAAAAAAAGGATTATGCTCAACTATATTATAAGAATATAAGGTTTATCCCGCTGTTTAAGGTTTCTTATAAGCTTTTATTTATAAGGGGAAAAGGGAGTTAGTGAAATGGAAGTAACAAAAAGACAAGGTCTGTATAATCGTTTTATACGATTAAATCCACCACAAATATTAGCGTTAGGTTTTTTCTGCTTAATTGTGGTTGGCGGTTTGTTATTAAAGTTACCATTTGCAACGAAAGTACATATTAGTTGGGTAGATGCTTTCTTTACGGCAACGTCAGCAGCAACTGTAACGGGATTGGGAGTAGTAGATACTGCAAGTACTTTTACGATGTTTGGCGAGATTGTTATTATGTTTTTAATTCAAACAGGTGGTTTAGGTCTTATGACAATTGCCATTTTAATTGTTTGGGTATTAGGTAAAAAAATCGGATTACGCCATCGATTATTAATCGGAGAGGCATTTAATCAAACGAATATAGGTGGTCTCGTAAAATTAGTAAAACGTGTCTTTATATTTTCAATTTGTATTGAGCTTATTGGAGTCTTCTTTTTATCGTTTCGCTTTATTCCAGAGTTTGGCTTTGGAAAAGGTGTATATTATAGCATTTTTCACGTTATTGCATCTTATAATAATGCTGGATTTGCTCTATGGCCGGATAATTTAACAAGGTATGTAGGAGATCCTATTATTAATATTGGGATTTGCTCTTTAATCGTAATAGGTGGTCTCGGTTTTACTGTATTAATTGATATATGGTATAGCCGTAGTTTTCGAAAACTATCGCTTCATTCCAAAATCATGATTGTTGGAACGGTAGCGCTAAATGTGATAGCGATGATTGTGATTTTTGCATTGGAATATAATAATGTGAAGACGTTAGGGGATTTATCTTTTAATGAAAAGTTATGGGCTTCGTTCTTCCAAGGTATTACTCCTCGTACAGCTGGATTTAATACAGTTGACTACGGGGGTATGGAAGAATCATCTATATTATTTACGATGGTTTTAATGTTTATTGGTGCAGGAAGTGTATCAACGGGTGGAGGGATTAAATTAACAACATTTGTTATTTTAGTTACATCTGTCCTTTCTTTCTTTAGAAAAAAAGAGGAAATCGTTTTATTTCAGCGCACAATTAAAATGTCAACAGTAACGAGAGCATTAGCCATTGCTGTTGCCAGTCAAATACTCATTTTTGCAGCAGTATTTGTATTAATGCTTACAGAAAATTTCAGTTTTATTCAGTTACTATTTGAAACAATTTCAGCGTTTGGAACAGTAGGGTTAACGATGGGTATTACTGCAAAGTTATCAGCGTTTGGAAAATGTATTATTATGTTTGTTATGTTTTGCGGATTAATTGGACCGTTAACACTTGTGTTTTCTTTAGCACGACCAGCAAAACAAAAAATTAAATATCCATCGGAAGATGTATTTACAGGATAAGGTATCCCGCATAAGCGAGATACCTTTTTCTTTTTAAAAAAGGGAGAACAATAATCCGACAAGTGCTACTCGGAATAAAATTGCAATGAGTGCTGCAATTCCGCCGACAATCGCAGCGATACCACCAGTTACAGTAGCTCCGCGATTATAAGCGTAAATCCCTAGTAATACAGAAACAAGACCAAATAATGTTGGGAAGGTAAAGAGTGATAAGATAGATAAGGCAAGAGCGATAAAGCCAGCAGTTGATCCAGCGGCGGACGATCTTACATCATCTTTATGATCTTTCTCATCGTAATCATAATCAATGCGCTGTGGTGCAACCTCAGCTGCATATTCTTCTTTATAGTCACTATAATCACTATCTATTCTATCTCTTTTTTTATACTCATCAAATTTCTCAGTCAAAGTCATAACTCCTTTCATAACAAGGTTCAATAGTAGTATGTATCTCTTTTTCTTTTTTATCCCGCTTTAATGGGCAGTAAGCCCCCACCTCAAAATTCAGCGAAAGCAAAGAAGTTAGATGGGGGGAGGACTGCCCATTAAAGTCCGATTGGTGAGGGCTAACAATCAGCGGGGAATGAAGACCCCCATTGATTAAAGTTTCACTTTATCTGAGTATGTACAGGGAGTAATATCCATCTAGAAAGAGGAAATTGTTTTTTTGAAATAGGAAAAGTTAGTATGACTTCCTCTATTTTGGAAAGTATAAAAAAGAATAATGAGGAAAGGGTGCAATACATAATGGAACATCCAATTGAAAATTTAATGAAAACAGCAATGACAAATTTAAAAGAGATGGTAGATGTAAATACGATTGTTGGAAGTCCAGTTTCAACAGCTGATGGAAATGTAGTATTAACAGTATCTCAAGTGGCTTTTGGTTTTGGTGCCGGTGGAAGTGACTTTAAAGGTGATTTTATTTCCGAAAAACATAATAACGGACAAGGGCAGCATAAAGAGAACAAGCAAGCTCATCCGTTTGGAGGCGGAAGTGGGGCTGGGGTTTCTATTAGCCCAGTTGCTTTTTTAGTAGTTGGTTCTAACGGTGTGCAAGTATTGCACCTCAATAGTAGTACGCATTTAATTGAGAAGGCTTTAAATACTGTACCAAGCACGGTAGATAAATTTGTAAATAATCGTCAAAAGTGAACTTGCATTTTTTAGGAATTATGATATATTAGAAAAAGTGCGCTTTATGATGATCGGAATAATTGAACTGTAAATATATATGATGTGTGGAATAAGGGAGAGGAATTTATGATTAATATCAAAAACTTAGTAGTTGGCTTATGTATGTTAGTAAGCGGCTTTGTTGTATATGTAATAAAAGAAAAAGCTCCATTCTAAAACAGACAAACCGTTACTGTCTGTTTTTAATTTGTGCAAAATGTTGACAAGTTATTGTATTGGTGTTAAAATTTTAATTCGTGTCTCGGTTACAGCTAGTATAAAGTAAATAAATCTTATAAATATAATACGAAAAGTTTGCGAAAGATCGGGTAGTCTTACCAACAACTTTTGTGAACAAACCCTATAAATTATAAGTGTAGGCTTTATAGGTATACTAGTGAATCAAGGAGCGGTCAGTGGAACCGTAATGATGAGAGAGAGGTAGGGCTTTCATCCAGTATATGTTACTTTCCCGTTAGGTGAATATAAAAAAGAGGATTCCTTTTCAAAAGGAGTCCTCTTTCTTTTTTAAGTGCGGCTCTCAACTTGCTGACAAATTTCATCTGTTGTTAAACCATGAGCTGTAATTACCGATCCCTTAATGGATGTATCTGCAATACCCATCATATTGGAATCTTGCCCAGTTACAACACAACAATCGCATCCTTGTGCATCATGTTCGGAGTGAAGGGTAACAACCTCATGTCCTTGTTGCTTAAGGGCATGTTGAACATCTGTTAATAAGTTTTCAACGCCAATTCTAGCCATAATTCTCACCTCCTACTATCTAGTTGCTAGTATGCTCAAGTACATCGCATATATTTATGCAAAGATGGTAGGAAGCCTTATGTTTATCCTGCTATTTACAGGTCGCTTAATTAACGTATCACTTTACTTAGTCGTTATATACACCAGTAAGCATTTGACTTACGAATTGATCGTTTAAAGTATCTTGGGCGGAAGAAGTATTTGAATGAATGTCGATTGAAGCAATAAAATTATTATGTTCTTTATGATTTGGTTCTACCTCTACATAATTATCGAATCTACAAAAACCTTTCGTATCCATTAGATCAAATAGTTGCAGCATTTCTACTACCTCTTGTCTCGTTCCTTTAATTTGTACACACGCCATATTGTTTTCCTCCTTCATTTTGACAAATTGTTTTTTAAAAATAGGATTATGATTCCGAAATGAAAAATATGAATGTTAATTTTAGACAGCGTTATTTTTATTATTTTCCTCCTTTTTCAGCAAAAGTCGTTATATATTCCCGAATTTATAAAAACGGACGTCCGTTTATTGAATACAATAGATTCGTATCAATTGATGAAAATCCTTCTTTTAAACAAATATTTTTTTAGTAGAAATTGGCGAAAAAAATTTTTTGACTTTTTGTAAACGTTAACAATGTTGTTAAATCAATACAATTAAAGATGTACGTACGAATAAAAATTATAAATTTTCTAAAAATTCACTTGATTTATTTAGAAAGGAGAGTAAACTAGGAAACAATAAAAAATTCATAGAACATAGGAGGGGCTTTCCAGTGAACGAGCAATGGATTTTCTTAAATGGAGAATTTGTTCCAAAAGACGAGGCAAAAGTATCAGTATATGATCACGGTTATTTATATGGAGATGGAGTATTTGAAGGAATTAGAGTCTATAGCGGTAATGTTTTCCGTTTGAGAGAGCATCTTGTCCGGTTATATGAATCAGCAAAATCCATCATGTTAGAAATTCCATATTCTTTAGATGAAGTAACGAATATTGTTGTTGAGACGATTCGACAAAATAAATTATCTAATGGATACATTCGCCTAGTTGTATCGAGAGGAGCAGGAAACCTTGGATTAGATCCTGATTCTTGTCCGAAACCGAATGTAGTAGTAATTGCAGAGCAACTATCTTTATTCCCGCAAGAGTATTATGAAAAAGGGATTCCAGTTGTAACAGTTGCAACGCGCCGAAACCGCCCAGATGTATTGTCGCCTCAAGTAAAATCTTTAAATTACTTAAACAATATTTTAGTTCGCATCGAAGCAAAATTGGCTGGAGTACAAGAAGCGCTTATGTTAAATGATCAAGGATACGTAGCTGAAGGCTCAGGAGATAACGTGTTTATTGTAAAAGGAAATAAATTAATTACACCACCAAGTTCTGCTGGAGCGTTAGAAGGTATTACACGAAACGCTATTTTAGAAATCGGTGAAAAACTTGGATATGACGTTAGAGAAGAGTTATTTACAAGGCATGATGTATATGTAGCTGATGAAGTATTTTTAACAGGAACGGCTGCGGAAGTAATTGCTGTTACGACAGTAGATGGTAGAACGATCGGTTTAGGGCAAACAGGTCCACATACGAATCGTTTATTAGAAGAATTCCGAAAGTTAGTTATAGAAGATGGAGAGAAAATTTACGAAGAAAATAAAGTTGGATAACAACTTTTTATAACATAAGAAAGCGTTGAGAGGGAGGAGTAGTTGATTGTGAAGCCTCACAGAGAGTCGGTGGTTGCTGGAAACCGATGGTTCACGTCGACGAACATCGCCCTTGAGTGCTAAGCTGAAGCATTTGTCTAGGCTTAGACGGTAGCTCCGTTATTAGCTAGACTCATTTATGGGTCACTGAGGCAAGAGTATTCTTGCAAAGAAGGGTGGTACCGCGAAATCTTTCGTCCCTTCAGCACATAGCTGGAGTGTGGACGTAGGATTTTTTTTATTGATAAAAGTTTTTAAAAGGGGGCTTATGAGAACAATGTCTTCAAAAACGGAAGAGAAACTGGCAACCGGTGCACAGCTATTGTTAGAAGCGCTAGAAAAGGAAGGAGTAGAAGTGATTTTTGGTTATCCTGGTGGTGCAGTTTTACCTCTTTATGATGCGCTCTATGACTGTGAAATTCCGCATATTTTAACAAGGCATGAACAAGGAGCTATTCACGCGGCGGAAGGGTATGCCAGAATTACTGGCAATCCTGGGGTTGTCATTGCAACGAGTGGACCAGGTGCTACGAATGTAATTACTGGTCTAGCAGATGCGATGATTGATTCATTGCCACTTGTTGTATTTACAGGGCAAGTAGCAACAACGTTAATTGGAAGCGATGCTTTCCAAGAAGCGGATATTATGGGGCTTACGATGCCAGTGACAAAACATAACTATCAAGTGCGAAAGGCTTCAGATTTACCTCGAATTATTAAAGAAGCATTTCATATTGCTAGAACAGGAAGACCAGGCCCAGTCGTCATTGACCTTCCGAAAGATATGGTAGTAGAGCAAGGCGAACGATGTAGTGATGTGCAAATGGATTTACCAGGATACAACCCTAATTATGAACCGAATCTACTGCAAATAAACAAATTATTACAAGCAATTCAGGTTGCAAACAAGCCATTAATTTTAGCTGGAGCAGGTGTATTGCATGCGAAAGCTTCAAAAGAATTAACAAGTTTTGCTCGTAAATATGAAATTCCTGTTGTGCATACATTACTTGGTCTTGGTGGGTTTCCACCAGATGATGAACTATTTTTAGGGATGGGAGGAATGCATGGTTCTTACACAGCTAATATGGCGTTATATGAATGCGACTTACTCATTAATATAGGCGCGAGATTCGATGATCGTCTTACTGGAAATTTAGCTTATTTTGCGAAAGAGGCGACTGTCGCGCATATCGATATTGATCCAGCAGAAATCGGAAAAAATGTACCGACTGAAATTCCTATTGTTGCAAGTGCTAAGCAAGCGCTCCAAGTATTACTTCAACCAGAAGGAAGGAAAGAAAATCATCATGAGTGGCTCTCTTTATTAAAGAATAGAAAAGAAAAGTATCCACTCTCTTATAAACGAAATTCTGAAAGTATTAAGCCTCAATATGCAATTGATATGTTATATGAAATTACGAAGGGAGAAGCGATTGTAACAACAGATGTTGGGCAACATCAAATGTGGGCAGCCCAATATTATCCGCTCAAAACTCCAGATAAATGGGTAACTTCAGGAGGACTAGGAACGATGGGATTTGGATTTCCGGCAGCAATTGGTGCACAAATTGCAAAGCCTGATGAACTAGTTATTGCAATTGTTGGTGACGCTGGATTTCAAATGACTCTGCAAGAATTAAGTGTGTTAAAAGAACACTCTTTACCTGTTAAAGTATTTATTTTAAATAATGAAGCTTTAGGAATGGTAAGACAATGGCAAGATGAATTTTATAACAAAAGATATTCGCACTCTTTACTATCGTGTCAACCAGATTTCGTTGCTCTTGCGAATGCGTATGGTATAAAAGGAGTTCGCATAGATGATCCACTTCTTGCAAAGAAGCAAATACAGCAGGCGATTAAATTACAAGAACCAGTCGTAATTGATTGCCGTGTACTTCAATCAGAAAAGGTAATGCCGATGGTTGCGCCAGGGAAAGGTGTTCACCAAATGGAGGGAGTGGAAAAAAGGTGAAGAGAATTGTTACAGCGACAGTTCGAAATCAAAGTGGTGTGTTAAACCGAATTACAGGTGTTATGACACGAAGGCATTTTAATATTGAAAGTATTTCAGTAGGTCATACAGAGTCATCGGACATATCACGGATGACGATTGTTGTACACGTTGAAAATGAACAGCAAGTTGAACAGTTAATTAAACAACTTCATAAGCAAATTGATGTTCTGAAAGTATCAGATATTACAGAAGAAGCGATGATCGCAAGAGAACTTGCACTTATAAAAGTCGCAACATCAGTAGCAAGAGCAGAATTATATAGTTTAATTGAACCGTTTCGAGCCGCTGTAATAGATGTTGGGAAGGATTCCATAGTTGTGCAAGTAACCGGTACGCAGGAGAAAGTAGAAGCGTTAATTGAATTACTTCGTCCATACGGTTTGAAAGAAATTGCTAGAACAGGTGTAACAGCATTTACGCGTAGTATGAAAAAACAAGATAAGCAAGTTATGTTAATTCAATAATCATTTAAATATAGGGGGAAATGAAAATGGCAAAAGTTTATTATGAGAAAGATGTAACGGTAAATGTATTAAAAGAAAAGAAAGTAGCGATCATCGGATATGGCTCGCAAGGTCATGCGCATGCGCAAAACTTGCGTGATAACGGATTTGATGTAGTAGTAGGTTTAAGAAAAGGGAAGTCTTGGGATAAAGCGAAAGAAGATGGATTTTCTGTATATACAGTAGCAGAAGCAGCGGAGCAGGCTGATTTAGTAATGATTTTACTACCGGATGAACTGCAGCCAGAAGTATATGAAGCGGAAATTGCACCAAATTTAAAGGCAGGAAATTCTCTCGTTTTTGCACACGGATTTAATGTTCACTTTGATCAAGTGAAACCACCAGCGAATGTAGATGTATTTCTAGTAGCACCAAAAGGGCCAGGACATTTAGTTCGCCGTACGTTTGCTGAAGGCGGAGCTGTTCCGGCACTATTTGCAGTATACCAAGATGCAACAGGAGTTGCGACTGAAAAGGCAATTTCTTATGCTGATGGAATTGGAGCGACGAGAGCGGGCGTATTAGAAACGACATTTAAAGAAGAAACAGAAACAGATCTATTTGGAGAGCAAGCTGTACTTTGCGGCGGAGTAACTGCGCTAGTAAAAGCTGGATTTGAAACGTTAGTTGATGCAGGATACCAGCCTGAACTTGCATATTTTGAATGTTTACATGAACTAAAACTAATCGTTGACCTTATGTATGAAGGCGGACTTGAAAATATGAGGTATTCAGTTTCAGATACAGCGCAGTGGGGTGACTTCGTATCAGGACCACGCGTTGTGACTGAAGATACGAAGAAAGCGATGGGTGCAGTACTAGCAGAAATTCAAGATGGTACATTTGCGAGAGGTTGGATTGCAGAGCATAAAGCAGGAAAACCAAATTTCCATGCGACAAATGAGAAAGAGAATGAACATGAAATCGAAGTAGTTGGACGTAAATTACGTGAAATGATGCCTTTCGTACAGCCACGAGTAAAGGCAGGGGTCAAATAATATGAAGCAGATTTTGTTCATGGATACGACGCTACGTGATGGCGAACAATCACCAGGAGTGAATTTAAATGAACAAGAGAAATTGCAAATTGCAAGGCAATTAGAGAGACTAGGTATTCATGTCATGGAAGCTGGCTTTGCAGCAGCTTCCGAAGGGGATTTTCAATCGGTAAAACGCATTGCAAATACAATTCAAAATGCGACAGTTATGAGTTTAGCTAGAGCAAAAGAAAATGATATTCGAAGAGCATATGAAGCGGTGAAAGGTGCTGTATCTCCTCGTCTACACGTATTTTTAGCTACAAGTGATATTCATATGAAATATAAACTTTGTATGTCAAAGGAAGATGTATTAGATAGTATTTACCGCTCGGTTACACTCGGAAAATCATTATTTCCGACAGTACAATTTTCTGCAGAAGATGCGACAAGAACAGAAAGAGATTTTTTAGCTGAAGCAGTAGAAGTTGCGATTCGTGCAGGAGCAAATGTAATTAATATTCCAGATACAGTTGGATATACGAATCCAGAAGAATATTATTCCCTTTTTAAATACTTACAAGAATCCGTTCCTTCCTATGAAAAAGCAATTTTCTCTTGTCATTGTCACGACGATCTTGGGATGGCTGTAGCAAATTCGCTAGCTGCGGTTGAAGGCGGAGCATTGCAAGTAGAAGGAACAATTAATGGAATTGGAGAAAGAGCAGGGAATGCGGCGCTAGAAGAGGTCGCAGTTGCTCTTCATATTAGAAAAGATTTCTATAAAGCAGAGTCTTCTATGACGCTAAAAGAAATTAAAGCGACGAGTACATTAGTAAGCAGATTAACAGGTATGGTTGTACCGAAAAATAAAGCGATTGTTGGAGCGAATGCATTTGCTCATGAATCTGGAATTCATCAAGATGGTGTTTTAAAAGAAGTGACAACATATGAAATTATTGAACCCGCGCTTATAGGTGAATCTCAAAATCTATTCGTACTTGGAAAACATTCTGGACGTCACGCATTTACAGAAAAAATGAAAGAGCTTGGCTATGAATTTACAAAGGAAGAACGAGACGCGGTGTTTGAAGCATTCAAAAAATTAGCTGATCGTAAGAAGGAAATTACGGAGGAAGATTTACGTGCACTTATGCTTGGGGAAGCAGCATTTGCGGCTCAACAATATAACATTACGCAACTACAAGTACATTTCGTATCAAATAGTACACAATGCGCGACAGTTGTACTAAAAGACGAGGAAGGAAATGTATACGAAGATGCAGCTACTGGCTCAGGTAGTATTGAAGCGATTTATAATGCAATACAAAGAATTTTAGGTTTAGAATGTGAATTGGCAGATTATCGCATACAATCTATTACACAAGGTCAAGACGCACTGGCCCATGTTCATGTTGAATTAAAAGAAGGAACGCATCAAGTATCAGGTTTTGGTGTCGCGCAAGACGTATTGGAAGCGTCGGCGAGAGCATATGTTCATGCGGCGGGGAAATTAAAATCTTTTATCCAGCTTGTGAAATAAGTGGTTGATAGGTGAGAGAAGCATTCCTCACCTATCAAATTAAAGTTCTGAAAATTCAGTTAAAGGAGTGTTGAAATTGGAAAAACGTATCGTTTGTTTAGCTGGTGATGGTGTTGGTCCGGAAGTTATGGAAAGTGCGAAGGAAGTATTGCATATGGTAGAAAGATTATATGGACATCGTTTTCATTTGCAAGATGAGTATTTTGGCGGGAGTGCTATCGATTTAAATGGGCAACCATTACCACAACGAACGCTTGCCGCTTGTTTAGCAAGTGATGCAGTTTTACTAGGGGCAGTTGGTGGACCAAGATGGGATAGTGCGAAAGAAAGACCCGAGAAAGGATTATTAACTTTAAGAAAAGGGCTCGGTGTATTTGCGAACGTTCGCCCTGTAACGGTAGAAAGTGCAACGGCACATTTATCGCCATTAAAAAAGGCTGATGAAATTGATTTCGTTGTCGTTCGTGAGTTAACAGGTGGGATTTATTTTTCTTATCCGAAAGAACGGACGGACGAAGCAGCAACAGATACACTTACGTATCATCGCCATGAAATTGAACGTATCGTTTCGTATGCTTTTCAATTAGCGAGTAAGCGGAAGAAAAAAGTAACATCGATTGATAAGGCGAATGTATTAGAGTCTAGTAAACTATGGCGAACTGTGACAGAAGAAGTAGCGCTTCGTTACCCAGAAGTTGAACTAGAACATATTTTAGTAGATGCCGCTGCGATGGAGTTAATTCGAAATCCAAGACGGTTTGATGTAATTGTAACGGAAAATTTATTTGGAGATATTTTGAGTGACGAGGCTTCCGTACTAGCTGGATCATTAGGGATGCTTCCATCAGCAAGCCATGCGGAAAAGGGACCTTCATTATACGAACCTATTCACGGATCAGCACCGGATATTGCCGGGAAAAATAAGGCAAATCCAATTGCCATGATGCGCTCCGTTGCTATGATGCTTGAGCAATCGTTCGGATTAACGAGAGAAGGGTGTGCAATTGAAGACGCAATTTCAGCAGTCCTTAAATCAGAAAAATGTACAGCCGATATCGGAGGGACTGAAACGACTACTTCATTTACGAAGGCAGTTATGCAAGAAATGGAAGAACAAGCGCTAGTAGGGAGAGGGAGATAATGGGGAAAAGGTTGCTAGATAAGCTTTGGGAAAGACACGTAGTTACGACAAACGAAAATGGGTTGGATTTATTATATATCGATCTTCATCTTGTCCATGAAGTAACGTCACCGCAAGCCTTTGAAGGCTTGCGGCTTACAAATCGAACGGTCCGTAGACCAGATTTAACATTCGCAACGATGGATCATAATATTCCAACGAAAGATGTTTGGAATATTACCGATCGCATTGCGAAACAACAACTAGATACACTGCGGGAAAATTGTAAACAATTTCAGGTACCGTTAGCGGATATTGGAGATGAAGAGCAAGGGATTGTTCATGTTATCGGACCAGAACTTGGGCTCACGCAGCCAGGAAAAACAATTGTTTGTGGTGATAGTCATACAGCAACACACGGTGCGTTTGGTGCGCTAGCGTTTGGCATTGGTACGAGTGAAGTCGAACATGTATTGGCAACGCAAACGTTATGGCAACGTAAACCGAAAGCGATGGGCATTGAGTTAAAAGGGAAATTACAGAAAGGCGTTTACGCAAAAGATATTATTTTACATCTCCTTTCAAAGTACGGTGTAGCAGTTGGAACTGGATATGTAATGGAATTTTACGGAGAGACAATTGGAGCTATGGAGATGGAAGAGAGAATGACGCTTTGTAATATGGCAATTGAAGGAGGAGCGAAGGCTGGTATTATAGCACCAGATGAAAAAACATTTGCTTATGTAAAAGGACGTAAATATGCACCGAAAGATGATGAAGCTTTCGAGAAAAAATGGTCTGAGCTATATACAGATGCAGATGCAATTTATGATTTACATATTTCGGTAGATGTGGCGGATTTAGCACCGTATGTTACGTGGGGAACAAACCCGAGTATGGGTGTTCGTATTGATGAAAAATTGCCAGAAAAGTATGATGCAAATGACGAAAGAGCATTTTCTTATATGGGATTAAGTCCTGGACAAAGTACGTATGACATTCCAGTTCAGCATGTTTTTATTGGATCTTGTACAAATTCAAGGCTCTCTGATTTAGAAATTGCTGCATCTGTTGTGAAAGGGAGAAAGGTAAAAGAAGGTGTGCGAGCACTCGTTGTGCCTGGATCGAAAAGAGTAAGAGAAGCTGCGATGCAAAAAGGACTACATCACATCTTTGAAGAAGCAGGATTTGAATGGAGAGAACCTGGATGTTCAATGTGTCTTGGAATGAATCCAGATCAAGTACCTGAAGGAGAGCATTGTGCTTCCACTTCAAATCGTAATTTTGAAGGAAGACAAGGAAAAGGAGCGCGAACACATTTGGTTAGCCCAGCAATGGCGGCAGCAGCTGCGTTATATGGTCATTTTGTTGATACTAGAAAGGAGAGTTATGATGGAGCCATTTCGTATTCATAAAGGTACTGCCGCAGTACTGATGAATGATAACATTGATACAGATCAAATTATTCCGAAGCAATATTTAAAGAGAATTGAAAGGACGGGATTTGGCAAATATTTATTTGATGAATGGCGTTATGATAATAACCGCCATGAAAACCCTAATTTTCCGCTTAATGCACAAGATAGAAAAGGGGCGAGTATATTAATTACAGGTAATAATTTTGGTTGCGGTTCTTCAAGAGAACATGCTCCGTGGGCGCTTGCAGATTATGGTTTCCGCGTTATTATCGCTGGCGGGTTTGCAGATATTTTTTATATGAATTGTATGAAAAATGGTATGTTACCAATTGTAATGGATAAAGAAATGCGAGAACAACTTGCCAAAACGGGTGCGAGAGAACAAGTAGAAGTAGATTTAGAGAAAGAAGTTATTACAACGAGTACGCACAGGTTTCATTTTACAATCGAGAAAATGTGGAAAGAGAAATTATTAAATGGTCTAGATGAAATTAGTATTACAATGCAATATGAACAAGAAATTGTAGAATATGAAAGGGAAACAGCTTTATATTAAGAAATAACGGAATGTTCGAAATGTATTTACATTCAGAATTAAGTATTATATACTATGTAAAAAATCAGAGGAGAAAGGGAGTAAGTATTATGAAAACAATGCAATCTATTGAAATGCTTACACAACTACATCATCATACATAAAGCCCTTGAACCTAGCGTGAAAACGTGTAGGCACAAGGGTTATTCCCGTTGTACCTACACTCTACTAAAGAGCCTTGTAGGTATTTTGTCTACAAGGCTCTTTTTATTTTCGGTTTAGGTGAATGAAATAGGCATACATTAAAAAGGGAAAGGTGTGAGAATTTAGATGGCAAAATGGAAACGGGCAAATCCAAATGGAACGAGAGACTATTTATTCGAAGAATGTACGTTAATTGAAGAAGTGGAGCAAAAATTAAGACGTACTTTTTTAGAGCGAGGTTATGAGGAAATAAGGACACCTACAATTGAATTTTATGATGTATTTGCCTTTCAAAATAGACCGATAGATGAAGAAAAGATGTATAAATTTTTTGATGAAAAGGGACGAATTATCGTTTTGCGTCCAGATATGACAATTCCTTTAGCGAGAGTAATGGGAACGCAGAGGTGGGATACGCCGCTAAAACTGACGTATGGCGGGAATGTATTTCGAGCGAATGAGTCCCTTACTGGAAAATATAATGAAATTGTACAAAGTGGTATTGAAATTATTGGGATTGATAATGTAAGAGCTGAAATTGAATGTGTCATAAGCGTCATTCAATCACTTCAAAAGGTGAAGGTGCAATCTTTTACAATAGAGATTGGGCAAGTGCAGCTATATAAATGTATTGTCAAAAAGCTCTCCATTCATGAAGAAGAAGAGAGAGTACTTAGAACGTATATTGAAAGTAAAAATTATGCCGCTCTATCGAATTTTATTAGAGAAAAGAAATTAGATCGATGTGATGAAACCGTAAGATTACTTGAGAAATTACCAAGGTTATTTGGGAATTTAGAAGTGATTGAGGAAGCGGAAAAACTCGCCTCGAGTAATGAAATGAAAATGGCCATCGCCAGAGTGAAAGAAATATATGAAGCCATTGAAAAACTAGGCTATGGATCTTACATATCAATTGATTTAGGTATGATTCAACATCTAGATTACTATACAGGGGTTATTTTCAAAGGGTATATATATGAAATTGGAGAAGAAATTGTTAGTGGCGGAAGATATGATGAGTTAATTGGAAATTTTGGAGAAATGTTACCGGCTGTGGGACTCGCGGTGCAAGTCAATCAAATTGTGAAGGCGCTGCAAGAGCAGCAAGAACCATATGAACGAAAGAAAATAGATATTATCATTCATTACGAGTTAAATAGATTAGCAGAAGCGGAACGATTACGAAATTTACTTCAAAAGGACGGGAAAAAAGTAGCGCTATCTTTATTCTCTAATTTAAATGATACTTTTCAATTTGCAAGAAAAAATCAAATAGTAACGGTCGTTGAGGCAAAGAATGAATCATTAGTGGAATATGTATGGAAAGAGAAATGGGTCGTCCAGAAAGAAGGAGAAACTTCATGCGTAACATTCAAATTGCGTTAACGAAAGGAAGATTAGAGAAGTATGTGATTCCACTCTTTGAGCAAATTGGAATTGATTGTTCAGAGCTCAAAAATAAAGGACGAAAGCTTGTCTTTCAAAGTAAAAATACAGATATCTCATTTATTTTAGTGAAAGCAGTAGATGTTGCTACTTATGTAGAACATGGAGTAGCTGATATTGGGGTTGTTGGAAAAGATATTTTAATGGAAAACGAGAAAGATATTTATGAAATGTTGGATTTAGGAGTAGGCGTGTGTAAGTTTTGTGTAGCTTCTATTCCTACATATAACCCGAAGAGCTACCGGAAGAAACGTATTGCAACGAAATATCCCCATATTACTTCTAACTATTTTCATGATAAAGGAGAGGATGTAGAAATTATTAAAATAGAAGGTTCTGTAGAAATCGCTCCTATTCTTGGATTGGCAGATGCAATTGTTGATATTGTGGAAACAGGAACAACATTACAAGAAAATGGACTCATTGTATTTGAGGAAATGTGTTCTATATCTGCTCGAATGATTGTAAATAAGGCTGCATTAAAAACTAAAAAAGACGAAATATTCAGTATTATAAATATGATGGAGCAAGAAATATTGTCAGGAAAATAGGGGGGCTTGTAATGGAGATCGTTTGTGAAGATTTTCAAAAGGCGTTATCGAAAATAAAATTGCTACGAGAAAACGCTAATATAATAGAAGAAACTGTTCAAAGAAGTGTAAGAGAGATCGTTCAAAATGTAGGGGAGAATAGGGATGAGGCCCTATCTTTTTATACAAACAAGTTTGATGGTGTGGAGATAAAAGAGTTTCGTGTAAGTAAAGAAGAAATAAAACGAGCGAGTATGTTTGTAGAAAATTCATTTTTAGAAGCGTTACAAGAGGCGAAGAAAAACATTATTTCGTATCACGAAAAGCAAAAAAGGCAATCCATATTCGATTGCGAGAGTAAAGGCATCATTAGGGGACAAATCATTCGGCCGTTAGAAAATGTAGGCGTATATGTGCCAGGGGGAACTGCTTCGTATCCTTCATCAGTGTTAATGAATGTATTGCCAGCAAAACTCGCAGGTGTGAAAAAGATTGTAATGGTAACACCGCCGAGAGAAGGAGGAGTTGATCCCTATATTTTAGTTGCTGCAAGCCTTGCAGGGGTAGATGAAATGTATACGATAGGTGGCGCGCAAGCAATTGCTGCTTTAGCATACGGGACGGAATCGATTCCGAAAGTGGATAAAATAGTTGGACCAGGAAATTTGTACGTCGCTCTAGCGAAACGAGAAGTATATGGAATAGTAAATATCGATATGATTGCTGGACCGTCAGAAATTGTAGTTATCGCTGATGAAACCGGTAATGCAAAATATATCGCTGCTGATTTATTATCACAAGCAGAACATGACGCGAGAGCAACGGCAATTTGTATTACAACGAATATAGAGTTAGCAAAAGAAGTAGAAAAAGAGATAGAAAGACAGTTAGAAACATTACCAAGAAGCGAAATTGCACGTGAATCGATAAATAGAAATGGAGCCATTTGTATCGTTCCTTCTTTAGATGAGGCACTAAAGTTGTCGAATGAAATCGCTCCAGAACATTTAGAGTTACATATAAAAGAACCGATGAATGCTCTGGCCTATGTGAAACACGCAGGATCTATTTTTCTTGGACCATATGCACCGGAACCGCTCGGTGATTATTTAGCAGGACCGAATCATGTGTTACCGACAAGTGGAACGGCAAGATTTTTCTCACCGTTATCAGTCGATGATTTCGTGAAAAAATCAAGCTTTCTGTCTTATACGGAGGAAGCGTTAAGAGAAGTACAACATCATATTGTAGAACTTGCCAATAAAGAAGGGTTACATGCGCATGCGAGAGCAATTCAAATAAGATTTGAGGAGGAAGAATGATGCGTGAGTCTAGTCAAATACGTGAGACGACAGAAACAAAAATAAAATTAAGTTTACAGCTTGATGAAGGAAAGAACGTTTCTGTGCAAACGGGAGTGGGATTTTTTGATCATATGCTAACTTTATTTGCAAGGCATGGAAGATTCGGTTTACAAGTGGAGGCGGAAGGCGATGTATACGTTGATGCGCATCATACAGTTGAAGATGTTGGAATTGTACTCGGAAATTGTTTGAAAGAAGCATTGCAAAATAAAGAGGGGATTAACCGTTATGGCTCTGCTTATGTACCGATGGATGAATCTTTAGGTTTTGTTGCAATTGATATAAGCGGACGCTCGTATATTGTGTTTCAAGGAGAATTAACGAATCCAAAGCTAGGGGATTTTGATACAGAACTAACAGAAGAGTTTTTTAGAGCAGTTGCTCATGCTGCCAATATTACATTACATGCTCGCATTTTATACGGAAGCAATACACATCACAAAATTGAAGCATTGTTTAAAGCGTTTGGTAGAGCGCTTAGAGAAGCAGTCGAAAGAAATACCAACATTACTGGTGTAAATTCAACGAAAGGGATGTTGTAATTGATTGCTATTATAGATTATGGAATGGGAAATATTCGTAGTGTAGAACAAGCATTACAGTATATTGGAGCAGCGTACATCGTAACAAGTGAGAAAGAAGAAATTTTTAGAAGTGATGGAGTAATTTTACCAGGAGTAGGTGCATTTCCAAAAGCGATGAATGTATTGGAAGAAAAAGATTTAGTGTGTGTATTAAAAGAAGTCGGGCGTTCAGGAAAACCGCTTCTAGGTATTTGTTTAGGAATGCAGCTTTTATTTGAAAAAAGTGAGGAATTACAAGACTGTAACGGATTAAGTTTATTGCCAGGTGTTATTCGAAAGTTAAAGGTTCCTTATAAAATTCCACATATGGGATGGAATGAGTTAAAGAAAGAGGGAGAAATAGCACTTTGGAATGGAGTAGAGGACGGTTCTTTCGTATATTATGTCCACTCTTATTACGCAGATTGTCCTAATGAAATTGTGTATGGAATAAGTGAATATGGGGTGAAAGTACCTGGTTTTGTAGCAAAGGGAAGTATATATGGCGCGCAGTTTCATCCTGAAAAAAGTGGTGACATAGGAATGCAAATGTTGAAAAATTTCAAAGGAGTGGTAGAAGCATGGAAATCTTCCCAGCTATCGATTTAAAAGAAGGTCGATGCGTTAGACTGTATCAAGGCGAGTTTAGTAAAGAAACAGTAATGAATGAAAATCCGGTTGCACAAGCGATTATATTTGAAAAGTTGGGAGCGAAAACACTACACATTGTTGATTTAGATGGTGCAGTTGCTGGCGAGTCAGTAAATTTACTCGTTATTGAAAGAATTTGCAAGGCAGTATGTATTCCTGTCCAAGTTGGAGGAGGAATTCGCTCACTTGTAGCGGTGGAGAAGTTATTGTCAGTAGGTGTAGATAAAGTGATTTTAGGAACAGCTGCTCTTTATGATAAGGCATTTTTAGAAGAAGCAGTTCTTCTATATAAAGAGAAAATCATTGTTGGCATTGATGCGAAAAATGGTTTCGTAGCAACGAGAGGCTGGCTTGATGTATCTGAAATTTCTTACATTGATTTAGCGAAGCAGATGGAGAATGTAGGTGTTCAAACGATTGTGTTTACAGACATTTCGAAAGACGGGACACTTGCAGGGCCGAATGTAGAGCAATTGGAGTTACTACAAAAAAACGTTGCTATTCGTCTTATTGCTTCTGGAGGAGTGGCCTCTATTCAAGATGTGAAAAAATTAAATGATATGAATATATACGGCGTCATAATTGGTAAGGCTCTTTACGAGAAAACGATTAATTTAGAAGAAGTGTTAGAGGTAACAAAGTTATGTTAGCGAAACGTATTATTCCATGTCTAGATGTGAAAGAAGGCCGAGTCGTAAAAGGTGTAAATTTTATAGGATTACAAGACGTCGGCGATCCTGTTGAAATAGCAGCTTTATATAATGAGGCGGGAGCAGATGAAATTGTATTTTTAGATATTACGGCAACGCATGAAGGACGAAAAACAATTATCGATGTTGTAGAAAAAACAGCTTCGAAAGTATTTATTCCTCTTACAGTTGGCGGGGGGATTTCAAGTGTTAAAGATATGTACAATTTACTAAGAGCGGGAGCAGATAAAGTTTCAATTAACTCAGCGGCAGTGCGAAATCCAAAGCTAATCAAAGAAGGGGCAGAACACTTTGGCTCACAATGTATTGTCGTTGCAATTGATGCTAGAAAAATAGCAGAAGATAAGTGGAATGTATATGTGAACGGCGGAAGAGTTGATACGGGAATGGATGCAATCGGGTGGGCAAAGCGCGTTACCGAGCTAGGGGCAGGCGAAATTTTGTTAACGAGTATGGATGCAGATGGAACGAAAAATGGATATGACCTTCGTTTAACAGAAGAAATTTCAAAAAGTGTTTCCGTGCCAGTCATTGCGTCAGGCGGATGTGGTCATGTTGATCACATTATAGAAGTTTTTCAAAAGACAACAGTTGATGCAGCGTTAGCGGCATCTATCTTTCATTATGGTGAGGCGACAGTGCAGGACGTAAAGAGAAAATTAAGAAATGCAAACGTTGAGGTGCGGTTATGAAACCTAACTTTTCAAAAGGATTATTACCTGCAGTTGTAATGGAAGAAGGGACAAAAGAAGTTTTAATGCTAGCTTATATGAATGAAGAAGCATATGAAAAAACGCTAGAAACGAAAAGAACTTGGTTTTATTCTCGTTCAAGAAGGTCGTTATGGAATAAAGGAGAAACATCAGGAAATGTCCAATATGTGCAATCTCTTTATTTAGATTGTGATCAAGATTCAATTGTTGTTGTCGTAAAGCAAGTAGGGCCTGCTTGTCATACGGGAGAAAAAACATGTTTTCATTACAAAATTATTTAGGGGGATACATATGGAAAACGTCTTTACATTACTATTTGAAACAATTGAAGAACGAAAGAGAAATCCACTTCCTGAATCATATACAAATTACTTGTTTTCAAAAGGAGAAGATAAAATTTTAAAGAAAATTGGTGAGGAATGCACGGAAGTAATTATCGCATCTAAAAATAATGATAAAGAAGAGTTAGTGAAAGAAATGGTTGATGTATTGTATCACTGCTTCGTTTTATTAGCCGAAAAAAATATATCATTAGAAGATATTATGGCGGAAGTGACAGAAAGAAATGGGAAGCTTTCGAGAGTAGGGGACAGAAGAGAAATAGATACATTATAGGGGGAATAGGTATGAAAGTGGATTATCACATTCATTTAGAAGAAGGACCGTATTCAATAGGGTGGCTAGCTAAAATAAATGAAGCATTGCAACATTATGAACCACTTAAAGAAGAAAAACATTCTATGGAATGGCTTGTGAAAACACAAGAACGCCTGCAAAGACGTGTGAAAGAAGGGCCGTTTACAACGAAATGGATTGATTTATATTTAGAAGAAGCTTTGCGAAAAGGTATAAAAGAAGTTGGGATAGTCGATCATTTATACCGTTTTTATGAAGCGAAAGAATACTATGAAAGATATGTCGATATTAGTGATTCAAGACTTGGTCGTTTACAGAAGGAATGGTTAGATCAAGTAAGGGTAGCGTCACTACATGATTTTACAAAGGCAATTGAAGAGGCGAAAGAACGATGGAGTAAAAGAGGTGTTACGCTTAAACTTGGGATTGAAGCGGATTACTTTATTGGTGGTGAACAAGAATTACAATCTTTACTCGCATTAGGAGATTTTGATTATGTAATTGGTTCTGTTCATTTTTTAAATGGCTGGGGATTTGATAATCCAGATACGAAAGAATATTTTAAGGAACATGACTTATATGCTTTATATGATACATTTTTCAAAACGGTTGAGTGTGCAGTTCGTTCTCAGTTATTTGATATAATAGCTCATCTAGATAACATAAAAGTATTTAATTATCGGTTAGATGAGAATGAACAACTTTCGTATTATAAGAAAATTGCACGTGCGTTAGTAGAAACAAATACGGCAACGGAAATAAATGCGGGGTTGTACTATCGCTACCCTGTGCGCGAAATGTGCCCGAGTCCGCTATATTTACAAGTATTAGCTAAGCACGGGGTTCCGATTACACTCTCTTCAGATGCTCATTATCCAAATCATTTAGGAAAATACGTGGAAGAGAATATAAAGACGTTACGTAATCATAATATTACTCACTTAGCTACATTTACGAAACGAGTAAGAACGATGAGATTACTGGAAGAAGAAGTAACAATTTCAAAATGATCACGATTTTTTGATGAAAACCCTCCTTTTTGTTCAAAATAAGAAAGAATAAAAAGGAGGGTGAAAAATGGCGAAACAACAAAATAAACAAAATGTACAAGGTGCGCAGCAACAAGCGTATACTTCTGAAACAACGAATACTGCTCAGTCAGTTATTGAGGAGCAAATTAGCGATACAGTTGCAGAAGGAACGATTGATGTGAAACTCGGAAAAGCATCGCAAGAAAAAGCGTAAAAAGAGGGGAGACTTGCATCTCCTCTTTTTTCATGGAAAAGTGTCGATTTTCAAAACTATAATCAAATTCCTTGGTTTTTATATGTGGATTTCTTACAATGAAAGATAAGAGATATCTTATTTTCTATAGAAGAGGTGTTAGTAGTGGCAAAAATATTAGTAGCAGGGAAAATTCCAGCAATCGGATTAGAACTATTAAAAGGTCATGATGTAGAAATGTACGATAAAGAGGCATTAATTTCTTTAGATGAATTAACAGAGCGTGTAAAAGATAAAGATGCATTGTTAAGCCTACTTTCTACAAAAGTGACAAAAGAAGTGATTGATGCAGCACCTAATTTGAAGATTGTTGCGAACTACGGCGCTGGTTACGATAATATTGATTACTCGTACGCTGGAGAAAAAGGGATTTCGGTAACGAATACACCGAAAGTATCAACGGAAGCGACAGCAGAATTAACATTCGCACTTCTTTTAGCAGCTGCACGTAGAATTCCTGAAGGTGATACGTTATGTCGTACAATTGGATTTAATGGATGGGCACCGTTATTTTTCTTAGGCCGTGAAGTATATGGTAAAACAATTGGAATTATTGGCCTTGGAGAAATCGGAAAGGCAGTTGCAAAACGTGCGAAAGCGTTTGGAATGAACATTTTATATACAGGACCAAATCGAAAACCTGAAGCTGAAAGTGAACTGGAAGCGACATATGTAACATTGGAAGAGTTATTACAAACAGCAGACTTTATTACAATTAACTGTGCGTATAATCCGAAATTGCATCATATGATTGATGAAGAGCAGTTTAAAATGATGAAGAAAACAGCGTATATTGTAAATGCTTCACGTGGACCAATTATGCATGAAGCAGCACTTGCTCATGCGTTAAAAACGAATGAAATTGAAGGGGCAGCTCTTGACGTGTTTGAATTTGAGCCGAAAATTACTGAAGAGTTAAAAGGATTAAAGAATGTAGTACTTGCTCCTCACGTAGGAAATGCAACATTTGAAACGCGTGATGCGATGGCTGAAATGGCAGTAAGAAATATTTTAGCTGTATTAAATGGTGAAGAACCTGTAACACCTGTAAATCAAAAAGTATTCGTTACAAAATAAAAAGAAACCTTCCGGAACCGGAAGGTTTCTTTATTTTTCTTTATTTGCTCTTTTTGATGGTCTTTGTCTAAGGAATTGAGATAGCATGTACAAAATATATAGTGGAATAGCAATGAATAAGAAAACAGAAAAATTACCGAACCCTGTTTGATACATTGTGATAATGATTCCAACTAAAAATAGTGTAATAATGATGCTATATCGTGGAATTGGTACATCTTTTAAACTTGGGATACGAATGCGGCTCACCATTAAAAATGCGAACGTTACAAATACTGTAATAAGAACGATTTTTGGAATGGTATGTGAAAATAATGTTAAGAAAGCAACAAGCCCTCCCGCTGCTGTAATCGGTACCCCAGTGAAATATTTCATTGAAGTAGAAGATGGTGTTACATTAAATCGTGCTAAACGATATGCTCCGAAAAGAGGGAATAGCCCCGCTATGTATAGTCCGATGATTCCATAATTAGAGAAAGATGTGTAATACATAAGAACAGCAGGTGCTGCACCAAATGTTACGACATCCGCAAGCGAGTCAAGCTCTTTTCCCATTTGTGAATCAACACGTAATAAACGAGCAACACGCCCATCAAGACTATCTAACATCATCCCGATAAGTACTAAAATAGCAGCTGATTTATAATATCCTAAAGATGCATAGCCGATTGACAAGAATCCACTATATAAATTTCCGAGCGTAAATAAGTTTGGAATAGCTGCTCTATACAAAATCTGATCCCTTGCTTTCTGTAATAAATTCTTAATTAGTGTATGAAAGTTTACTTATTTTATCATACCATAAATTTCTTTCTCATACGAAAAAAATTCCCAATTTGTGAAAGATTTCATAGAAGAATGATTTGAAAAAAAAGTAAAAAAAGAAGCAACTTTTATAAAGTTGCTTCTTTTACTATTCAAATTTCGTTGTCATCGTTCCGGTTTTATACTTATTTGTAGGATCGAAACGTAATAAATCTCCATAAATGAGTTTGTCGGAAAGTTTTAATTCAGTTTTTGCTTTTTCAATATTCGGTTGACATAATGAGATGTCTGCTTCTTCGCCTGTATTTCGTTTATAGCACATATTTTTTGTATACACATAATCTTCTGAAACGAAGCTACCATCACGCATTACCATAAGGGGGTCTTCTTCTTTAATAAATAAGTCAGTTCCAAATTCAACGGATTTATTTGTTTTAATACCAAGTAAATGAAGTAGCGTTGGTTTAATATCAATTTGACCAGACACTTTAGAAATGACTTTTCCTTCTTGACCAGGTACATGAATAATGAGAGGGACGCGTTGTAATTGCATAGAATCAAACGGTGTAATAGCGTCTTTCCCAAGGAACTGAGCCATAGCTGCGTTATGGTTTTCAGAAATA
>NZ_BOQB01000221.1 GCF_018332475.1 Bacillus sanguinis
TAATTGTGTTACATTACAAATTTTGCGGTGTTCTAGCTCCTTCACAATTTGTAACCTAACTGGATGGGCCATAATCTTTAATAATTCTACATCCGCCTCTGGGATTTTGTACATTTCATTACTTGCTTGAATAGTTGTCATTTTAATTTCTCCTTTTATAATTTTGTTTTATTTTAATTATCTATTTTTAAGTATGTTGTGTTTACTTGAGTACATTGTTCATAACCACTATAATGTTTATTCTTTTGTCTCTCTATCAGATTCAATATATATAAGTATTATGATGACTAAAAATCCAATAAAAGATAGCATAGGTATCGAAATGAAACCGAATAAATTTAAGTAATCTTCTGTACATGAAACTCCTACTGAACAAATCTTCATCTCATTAATAGGAAATGCTTGTATTGTAATTTGATATACAGATAATATTAAACCGATACACGTAAATGGAAATGCATACATGCTGACGCGCGGATCTTTTCTATACATTCCTATCCCCAATATTAATACTAATGGATACATGGCCATTCTTTGGTACCAGCATAAATCACATGGCGGCAGCTTCATCCATTCACTAAAAAATAAACTAATTAGCATTGCACTAGTAGCTATCATCCAAGCAATTGCAATGTGGTACTTACGAATCCATTCCATTTTATGTTCTCCTCACACGATTTTAATTGTATTGAAGGTTTTATAATAAGGATGCAATATTATCTCAATTATCTATTTAGAATGTCACTAATTTATTTCCGTATTTGGAATAACCGGTTTCAATGGATAGTATCCAATCATTTAGATCTTCCCAGTCATACCCCTTATCTTTCAACTCTGGTGGAAAGCAATTCTCAAAATCATCACGCATTCCGTACATAGTTTCTAATGCTGTTTCTAGTGGACCGAATCTATATACAATATGTGTTTTCACTCGTTTGTTTTTCTTTTCTGCTACAGCCAAATATACATATCGTCTTTCCTTTGCTAAAACGAACTTCAAAAACCCTGGAATTTGACTCATCTAAAAAATGCCCCTTTCGGTTTTCCTTACCCCTTTCTTTTGTATACGAGTAAGGAAAACAAGCGTTTTTGCCGTATTAATTTAAGAGGTGTCTCATTTTTTTGCTTTGAAAATACAAGACCACACTCATCATCACAATATTTATTACACCGGCTGCAGCTCCAATTTTTGCAATAACATATACAAATTCATTACCGCTAAATGGAAATAGACTCAAAAAAATAAAAAAAGTAGAAATAAAAAAAGATAAGAGCATGTTTCTTTTGTTCCCATTCATTCAAGAAACCTCCTTTTGGAATAAGTATTGATATTAAGCTGCATCATTACGGTTATAATGCCGATTCTTTTCATCTACAAATCCTTTAATGCCCCACACACCAGCCTTTAATTCTTTTGCTTCTTTTTCTGCTTCTAGCATTTCAGGTAGAAATGTAGTATTAAGTCTAGAGATATAGGCTATAATCCCATAACCAGACTTGACCATTAATTCATTAATATGTATTCCGTTACAAAATACATAAGCCAATTTCCTACCGTATTTGTCTTCTTTTTGTCCCCGATCATAAACCAAAGTTACACTTTTCCCTTCTAGTTGTTTCTTTAAAAAGGAAGAGGCTTCTTTTCCCATCTTTTGTGGTGGGATTTTTTGAGATACAGACTCAGGAGTATCCAATAACAGTAACCGTACCGTCTGTTTCTGCCTCTTTACGTTCACGTCTATCGTATCTCCGTCCTTTATATGTAATACCTTCCCTTTAACAGTCTCTAAGTCTTTTATTTTTCCCTTATAAGCTTCTGGAACATCAACAATACCTTTCCCTTCCATGTGCTGTTGTATCCCGTTTTGTACTGCTTGGGCAGGTCTTGATTCATTATTTATTTGTGTCGAATTGCTACATGCTGCCATTTGAAGTACGAATGATGTTAAACAAATAGCCTTAATCCATATTTTCATATCGAAATTTCTTCCTCCTAATCAAAATTCGTAAATAGCTGCATCTCAAAAACAAATAAAAAAGGACACACCTATGGCATATATATGCGTAGGTGTGTCCTTTTGCAAGATAGTTTTAGAAGTATTTTGTTACTTTCATCATATCATATTTCTTATTAATTTTATATATGAAATTTAAGATTTTGCGATATTATTTCTTCTTCTCATATATAAACGTGACTCTCTTCTGTGTAGAGTCATATGTTAATTTCGCATCGAATGATTTTCCTGTTTTTTTCGATATGAATCCTTTTATTGTATCCGTCATATTCTTTTCTAATAATTTCTTGATTTGACTAGCTGTAATTCTTTTTTCAAGTATCATTCCTGAAACAATGAAATCACAGCCCTTCTTGTACTGTTCGCATAGATAGTTTGTTTTCCCTATTATGACTCTACTCTGGCATAATGGGCATTTACCTACTGTACGATCCTCTGCAGTTGGAAATTCAAAACAAATACTAAGGTCCGGGTTTAATCGAATCGCAGCTGTGAATTCTCCTTTTTCTCCACTAAAACCACTAATGAAGTCTGTTACATTGTTATTCACTAGTTTTTTAATCTGGCTATCGGATAATTTCTTTCCTTTAATTTTAGCCGGCAACATAAAATCGCATCCGTTTTGATATTCTGAGCACCCAAAAAACGTTTTACGGTTTAGGATTTGTCCTTTTTGACACTTTGGACACTGACCTAGCGATAATTCTTCAACTGAAGGCAAATTAAAGCTGACTTCACCGTTAACGAATGCTAAATAAGCAGAAAATTCTTTGCCATTAGATTTAAATCCTTTTATAATGTCCGTTTTATTTTCTTCAAACAGTTTTTTAATTTGTGCTGCAGGAATCGTTTTTTCTTTTATTCTTTTGGGTAATCCAATGTTACAGTTTGGATGATTGCTACACCCGAAAAATTTCCCTCTATCTAAAATTATTCCATTTCCACAAGGACATTGGCATACTTCTATTTGTTGCTTCCAGGTCTCTATTAGATTGTGCGAAACCGTGTCAGGTATTCTTATAATCTCTTGTGCTATTTTTTGTACAAATGTATTTGTTTGGGCAATGAAGTCTTCATAACTCATTTCATTCTTTTCAATACGGTGTATCATTCCTTCCATTTCAGCTGTGTATAGTGGATCTTTAATTTGTTGAACAGGAAATTGTTCAATAAAGGCACGTCCAATTGGAGTCGTAGTAATTTTCCCTTTTTCAATGGCTATATAGTTCTTCTCATGTAAAGCTGGAATAAAGGTTGCTTCGGTTGCAACGGTTCCAATTCTTTTCCCCTTCATTAATTCCTTTAAATGTTCATCGTCTATTTTACGTCCTGCTGTTTCCATAAAGGTCAGAATGGAGCTTTCTGTGTGTAGAGCAGGTTTCTTTGTTTTGGATTCTAGTAATTCAAAATCGCAGATTTGAAGTTCCTGTCCTTTCTGCATAATAGGAATTTTAAATACTTCCACACTTTCTTCCTCTACTTCCTCTTGAAACACTTCTAGAAATCCTTTTTCTCGAAGTACACTTTCTTTTGTTTGATAGATATTTCCCATCGCGTCAATAAGTAATACTTCTCTTACCAGGTATACTGCAGGACGCATGAAATTACCCACAAAACGTTTTACTACGAGGCTATATAGTTGTTTTTCAATCTCTGGACGACCTTCCTCTTGATATTGTTTAGTCGTAGGTATAATAGCAAAATGACTTGATACAAGCTCATCGTTGAATGTTTTATGTTTCACATCAATTGCTTCAATATCTACGGATTGTACCAGTAAAGAATACTGACTCTTAGCTAGTGCCTGCATAACACCTTTTACACGCTCTACTTGCTCTGTAGGCAAATGCCTAGAAGATGAACGAGGATATGTAATAAACCCTTCTTCATACAAGTTCTGAATATGTTTTTTTGCAGTTTCAGCATTAATTTGCAATTGCGCATGGGCATCTTTATACAGATCTGTTAAGTTATATAGCAATTTAGGATTTTTCTTCCTGGTTCCCTCTTTAAATTCTTCTACTACAAGATATTGCCCTTTCAAATTTTCTCCCAAACTTCTTAATGGCGATGGGTTTAACACTTGATCTTCTGTTTTCATAACCGGTGTAAGTCCTAAATCTGTTATTAGCTGCAGATGATAATAAGATTGCTCTCTATAGTTTTCAATTGCTAATTCGCGTTGGCGTATCTCATTTAATAAACACATTTGTACACGGCCAGATGACAATAAGAATTTATTTTGTGCTAATTTTGTGGTACATCCCCTGGTTATATTCATCCCTAATAGATAATCCAGATACTGCCTTGCTTTAGCAGAATACGCCAGTCCATCGTATTTAGATGCGCTTTCTAATCGATTGAGAGCTGCTTCAAGTTCTGCAGCTTCAAAAGAGGATTTAAATACGCGAGATTGCTTTTTATTCACACCTGCATATTCGTACACTTCCCTATAGATTAACTCTCCCTCTCGGTCCGCGTCACATACGTTCACCGCATGGTCAACATCAGGACGTTGCAGTAGTTTAACAAGGATTTGTAATTGTTCAGCATTTTCTTGTATCACTTTATAAGCTGGCTGATAAATTAAAGGTAAATGTTCTAACTTAAACATTTTATACTCTGGATCCATCTCTTCCGGATTTTTTAGTTCCAGCAAATGTCCACGGCACCAACTGACAATATAATGATCATTTTCATAATAACCATAATAAGGCTTGCTACCAATGTACTTTTGTGAGTGACGGAATCGTGGCGATTTCATAATTTCATTGGCCACTTTTGATTTTTCTGCAATAAATAGCGTTTTCCCCATAACTTTTCCTCCTTAAACAAAAAAAGGACACACCTACGCTATGGTTATGCGTAGGTGTGTCCTTTTGCAATATGATTTTTTAGTATTGGATTATTTCTATTATAGCACATTATCTATGTTTGTATGTTTCGTACATAGTATTTATATATATATATAAAATAAAAGAAATTAAGACTAAGATTGCTAGCAAATAATAAACTTATTAATATTATTGCTCCAATAGGGTAATTATTAAGTTCACCTTGTTCAAACTAAGTATCGTTCTTGTTTTTTTAATTGAATTAAAATATCCTTATTTTGTTCTAATCATATTATCACCGACCACAACATCGATGTTATCTCCAATATTTATATGTTCATACAAGCTTTTCTCAACTGACACTTTATATTCTTTCTCCTCTACATTTACTTTTAGATAATACCTTTTCTCACCATCAGAAACGCTTGTACTTGTCGTTGTCATCGGTACACTCATGTTAATACCCGGTACAAACATAGAAGACGTATCAAAGGTTGTATCCATTTCAAGATCTTCTTCCTTTTCCTCTTTCCCTAATACTACTCCTTGTTTATCTTCGCCACTTAAGTGTTCCTTTTGTTCCTGCAACATATGATCCACCAATTTATTACCTTGGTATTCACTGTACCAAACAAAACCAAATACCAAGCAGATCCCAAACAAAACTGCTCCTGCATTCACTTTCCAATTCATCTAAAAATCACACCTTTCTATCATCAGTGATTACTTTTCCACGAAATGCTGTAAACGTCCCCATGTTATCAACTCATATTTAAATTAAAGTAATAATTTTTATTCGAATCTAAAGCCAACCAAACATTTTAAGAATAAATGAAATTCCCATAGTAATAATAAAAACAACTGTCATAAATACAATCACTCTTTTAAAAGTTCCGTGACTCAATAAATATCATCTCATTTCTGTATAAAAATCATATTAATATTACTCTTAGGATCTATTATTAAAATTTTTTCTTTATTCAATGCCGATTCTAATATTTCTTTTGCTTTAGATAGAGTATACATTCCACTCATTCCTCTTAACTCTCCACTAGTTATGATAACTTTAAAATTTTTCATTTTGTTATTATCACAATTTCCACATGTGCCCTTAATATCGGAAATATTGTTTTCCTTACCGCAATCTTCACATTGAAAAAGTAATCCCACTATAAACATCTCCTATATTTAAAGCTTTTAATTATTTGCTACTACATTCGAATGGATTTTTAAAAATATTATTTAACCTCAATTACAATAACAATTAGCTTTAAAAATAACCTTTATTCAATAAACTCTCTAAACCGTCCGCAAACTCTTTATCTTCTTGCCATTTACTTGTTCTCTTTATATCGATTACTTCAGAGATAAAACGATGTAGTCCATAGTTTGTTTTACAAACCATTTGAGCCAATTGCTCCATATTTAATTCGATATTTACATTACAATATTGTTCCTTATCTAAATGTTTATAAAAATGTTTCCCAGTTGCCATTAACTCTTCATCCTCACTTTCCTCGCAATTTAACATCTATTTATAGTCCCTCTGGTTTTAGTAAAACCTTTACTTTATTTTTAAGAGCACCTTCCAATTCATAATAACTATAGTTTTCTTCAAGGAAGTGTTGAAAAGTGTCATATACACTTCTTCTCCATATAGTGTTATCAATCATCGGTTTAATTTTGTCATCTAGCTTCATTAATACATCCTTTAGGTTATCTCCATTAGCAACAGGGAGCCAAGAGCCTTCATTATAGAAATAAAACCCTAATTCCGTACTCAATTTTCCTTCACCATCTGTAATCTCTCTTACTTCATATGTGTGATTCGGATGAGGTGCAACCACTGCCCATATGCCTCTACTATATCTATCTTCCCAACATTGTAAATTCCAATTATGTTTTGATATTAATTCTTGTAGCGCATCCATTCTATTGCCTCCTATTGGATTAATTATGATTTATGCGAAAGTTAATTATGTAATTTTCCATTAAGAAAAGTTGCATAGGATTTATCTAACAAATTAAGCAGTTTCGTTAAATCCTTTTCATTTCGGTAACCAAACATTACTCCCTTGGTAAAATCACAATCTATAACACCGAGGAAAGGTAAAAAAATAATTAATTCGTTAAAATCAACCTTTGTTTCTTCATAATATATATAGTTATCTACCTCGCTCTTACGAGCATACTCTTTATAAAAAGAATAAAAATCCCGGTGAAATTTTGCTTTTAGTGGTGTAATAGGTATTTGTATACTACTCTCACCTATTGTTAAGCATCTTTGATAGAGTTGTAAGACACTTTTTTTAGTTACAGTAATATTTTTCTTCAAAGTAATTAAAACTATATTTCTATCGATTTCTTCAACATTCCAATATATCAAACTACGATTCATCAATTGGTTACACCTCACTTATTCCTTTTCAGGGTGATTGGAATATTATCGGATTTTTAATAGGACATAACTACTATATTATTACCGTTAATTTGAATATGTTTTAAATTAGCTCCTTTTGGTGCAAGCTCCGGTTTAAAGTTACTTTCTTCAAAAAAATGGACCTTTGTACCTTTCCCGGGTTTCCCGAGAACAAGAGAATTATTTTGACGTTTTTTGATTTTTTTCATTTTGATTCGCTCCTTTTCTACAAATTTCAAATTTAAAACCAATTAACAATTTCCCCTAAATTAATTTAAATCCATCATGCATCTTTATTTTTCCAAAGTAATTATATTCCGCTACTACTATCTCACCACAAATGAACTTCCATGTATCATTATTCAACTTTACAACAAATTGCTCACCTTCTTTTAAACCCTGTATAACTTCACCTTTATTATTATAAATATAGGAGTCTTTTGTTACTTCAACTTTAATTTCTTTTTTCATCTTATTCATATTCCTTTTTACTATAAATAAGGTAAAATGATATATTGTAATTATTAAAACCAAAAACACGATCAGAAAGAGACAACCATTAAGCATAATATTAAATCTTTCCACCGTATCTCCCTCCTTATTTAATATTTCATTAAAAAAGGACACACCTATGGCAGTGGTCTGCGTAGGTGTGTCCTTTTGCAACGTAATATCAATATATTAACTTACGTTAATTATAACACTTTTTATATTCTTACTCAATTTAATTTATATAATCACAGATAATATTTACTCCATCAGACATCTCAAAATACACCCTTTATTTCTAAAATATATTTTTAATCATTCTTTTTCATCTCAAAATCTTTTTGGTTTCCTTTTAGCTTATAATACTTCATGTTAAGACGAATAGATACTATGGAGATTACTATGAACCCTATTACATATAACATGTCTCTCTTTCCCCATTTCTTATTGTTTAGCGAACTTATTATGTAAATATTTCACATGTTTCTTTTCAATATCCTTATCCATAATGTTCGCTCGCAATATTGTTTGGTAGATGTGCTGGACCTCATCATTTGTTAGTTGCGCTTCAGTATATAATTCAATACATTTTTGTAGTTCGTTATAATACAGGACATGTTTATCATTAGATTGAACATTTACTCTTTTTAGACTGCATTTTGGATGGAACGCTGCAATAGAGATGGTCGGCAGTTGTTGTTCCATTACCCATTCAATAGCTTTTATATGTTTATAATTTTGTCGAAATGGATTTTGAAAAGAAGATTTCTTTCTAAAAATACTCTGTGTCCACCTTGCAGATTTCTCATTTCCACAGATCCAACCTTCGTAGTTTTTCGTCTCTATAACAAATACACCGGTTTCCGCGATAACAATATGGTCAATTTGCGTTGTATCACCATACTCAGTATGAATCGTAACATCATGTAACACGCAATACTTTTCTGAATCCAATTTGCTCAATGTACGCTTCACTAATTTTTCTCCAACTTTCGCTTTCCATTTTGGTACATGTTTTTTCACAACAATATTCAATGGAATTAGAATTGCAATGAGAATTAATTCGAATATCAATACTTTCATTGTAAAATCCTCCTTTTCACACTCTTACGTTTTTGCGCATTAGACGATAGATATACGTTTCTAATCCTAAAATAAAATATGAGATACATAAGCCCTTTATCACCATCTCTACAAATCCTAAGGCTAATGAAAGAAGGAGCCCGCCCCTAAACGGAAACGGTCTTGTCACTCTTCGATTTACTGGTTTTTCAATAACCCCAAAATTTGCCCAGGTAGGCAAACGCTTTTCCACATTCTTTACAGTGCCCGTTAATCCGTATTTTAGCGATAAAATGAAACATCCAATTAGTAAATATACGATAGATGAAAAATAGATAGATAGACTTATAACGATAATTGTAAGCAGCCAACCTATTAAAATAGAATTTCGCAAAGCAATATATTCCCGATTTCTTCTCAAAACAAACATTCCTTTCAAAATAAATTAGGGTATTTTTAAATGGAAAATATTTACATTTAAAAATAAGCATGATATGATACGTCTATATTAAATTTTGAAATAGCCTATAAAGGATTGTGATAGATATGTTAAAACTTGTAGTAGATAATACCGTAACAGAAACAGAACCAGAACCAAAAACAGATTCAGCTTTTTCTAACTTTTTCACCTGCAAAGACTGCGTATATTATCTTTCAAAATCAGATTCTTGCAGTCTACAATTAGCAGCTGATTCAAATAATCCCCTTATCCCTTATGAATGTGGGAACTTTGAAGAAACCTATGAAATTGGAACGGAAGATCCATTGAATTCACATATACATCAACGACTTCGTGAAGAAAAAGCGCAAATGTTAGCTGAAAATTATCCAGCACAACCTTCTATTGATCCGATTCATAAAGATGCAATGTGGTATGGAACAATAGATTTTGGTTGTTGGATTGTAAATGACTCAAAAAAACGCTTTACTCTTGCAGAACAAGTTCCTTTTAATAATAACTGCCCAGAAAAATATGCTTCTCCTTTCCCTTTACATGATCACGGAGCAAAAGAAGGCATCAGACACTATATGTGCTGGTATGTGAACGAAAAGGGCATAGGCGAATACCATCTACTTATTGGCGGTGTCATCATGAAAATTGCAGAAGGAGTTAGAAAACTTGGATTCAATGACTAATCACATCTATAAGAAAAGAATGTTAGAACATACAATAGTATTTACCCTGGTACACCTCGTACCAATTCTTATTTCAACCAGCATCATATATTTAGCCATGGAACTTTCTAATTCGGAGTGGCATATTTTGCTTAGTTATGAAGGGATATTTACAATTCTGTTCCTTATAACGAGGTTCCTAGTCTTTCAAACAAAGACAAGTATTCTTTCTATGAAACAATACGAGAAATGGTTTTCCGAGTTAAATATTATTTTAGTTTCCATTTTCCTTGTCAGTTTTGCAGGCATACCAGCTCTACTACAAGTTGTGTTCATTCTACAAATGGCACTCACTTTCTATCTGTTAGAGCGTAGTTGTCTGTATATCGAAAGATTGACAATACATAATCTCTATACAATACAAGAAATCATTTGCGACAAAAAACAACTAAAAATTGATCGAATTATTCCCTATAATGAGGAACACGGAACTCTTACCATTCAAACTAAAGATGAACAATATTTTTTATATAGAGCAGTGTATCTAAGTGGCATATTATCTCCTATAACTAAGGAAACATTTGCGGAATATGAAAGAAGTAACCTAATGGGTAGATAAAAGGTACTGAATTTAGATTCAGTACCTTTTCCATCTTTATATATGGTTCTTTACATATTAGCAAATAGCCATGGAGCGAGTACGGCTAACATACACAGCAAACAAGATCCTGTTATGACACGGTTAGACCAACGATAATACTCAGGCTGTTTCGTACTTTCATGAATCTTTCTTAAACGAATACCTGCAATTAACATAAATGGTGTGAAAATAAGTGCTGTTGCTTTAAACAGGTCTAAAAAATCCGTAAAGATGTTCATAAACGAAAATACATCGGAACTAAATAAGAAGTACACACTTAGTCTCATGGACATCATGCTAATAAATGAGAAAATCATACTCCCAGTCGCCCACTTCATCCATTGACCATTCTTTGTAATTAATGCCATAACCATGACAATAACGCCTAATACGAATGAAATAGAAAAGATATTTACTCCTACTTTAAAAGCCGGTGCATACATACCTTCAATCTTTTGTATGATTGATGAGCCAAATGAATCATCTTTCTCTGTTGCTTTTGCTCGATTGTTTAATCCCTTTTGAAAGGACGACGAAAGTTCGCTCCCTTTTCCTTCATTAAAACTTGGTTTTACAGAAGCTTGAGCCGCTTGTAAGGGTATAAGTAGTAAAATCATTAAAATAAGCGTACATAGGACTCCAATCATCCCTTTTTCTTGTTTCATCACACATCACCCGCTAATTTCGGTTTAACGCTTTTTAATTTGATTTGATTTCCTTCCGCAACATAATAAAGATCTGCTGCATAATAGATATTTGCTTTCGTATATGCTCCCATAATAGCATTCGCAATTTCTTCCTTCTCTACTGCAATGTATGTTTCATTTTCATTGTAAAATTCAATTTCAATTCGATTAATATTATTATTTAGTACTGTGATATGTAACTCTTTTAGGCTATCTAGACGATTTCCTAATCCACATACTAATTTAAATACTTTATTTGCAATTGTTGGTGGTTTAACATAAGTCGTATTAAAATGAAGAGTTTCATCATCTATCACACCATCTTCCTCAACTTCACACGTCATAATGAAAGAATGATTTTGCTTTTCGATTTCTTGTTGACTCAACTTACGATCAATGACATACTTCACGCTTGTTGACAGGTTTTCTATATATTCATCCAGTTCGGTATTTGAAATTTTAACCTCTGAGAATTCCGGAAAAATCATATAAGCATGTACATTTGAGCTACTTTTACTTACACGTAATACCTGAACTTGTTTCTTTTCATAGCGCACCGTTTGTTCTAATTTTTCTACTACATTGTTACTTAGGGAATTAATAATCATTTACATTCACCTTTCAAAATTGTTATTTTTTTAACTCATAAATATTTTTTACTTCATATAATCCTCATGTTTGGATTTAATCTATTTTAAGCATTGTAATATTGCGGAGAGTTCTCAGTTCTCCTGTTTTAAGATTATAATCACTTAATCTTAAACATTTTAATATTACAATGACGTACAATGTCTCATTATAGTCGAATATTCTTATATGGTGAATCATTCTGTCCCACTCATTTGTACAAAAATAAAAAAATGTTTTATCCTTGTACAAATGAGTGGAAAAATGCTGCATTCATACTATCTGTCTATAAAAATACAACTAGGAAATTAATTTATATATTCCCTAGTTGTCTATCACTCCATTCAACTAATGTATAAGAATACGGTGAATCAATTTGTAATTCTAAATACAACGGTTGATTTTCTGGTAAGATTTCTCCCTCTGTATGAATCCAATAACGCTTGTTATCCGACATATTCAGTACGCGTGTCAGTCCTTGTTCTCGTCTTATTACTTTTGCAGTCCACCCAACCCGATTCATATCTTCTACCTCTGATACTCCTTGTGGAAAAGGTAGATTCTGTTCTGTTTCTAGTGGGATTGGCAACTGTTTTAGTTCCGAAAACGTCTCCTCATATTTAAATACTTCCTCTGGTATATCCTCATCGCTCGGAAAAGGAATTCCATATTCTGCTTCAGAAGCAGGAGTATGATGAAATTCTTCAGCATACTCCACTTCTTTTGCAACTTCCTTGTCCTGCTCAAACGCTTTTTCTTCTTCGCCTACATTTATTCGAATAGATGTAGCAACTAAATCGTATATATTGGCTACATCCTTTTCTAAGGTAATCTCTTTCGTTGGAACAGTAACACGTTCTTGTTCCCTACCAATAGGTCTATTTTCTCTCGGACACCAATAAACAGGTCGTTCCACCGGTTCTGGCCCTTTTTCTTTTTTCTTCTCTTCTATCAACATGTTTCTTTTGGTTTTGCAAACTACATAAACCATATAGCAAATTAGTGCGATAAGAAGTTTCGTAAACATGACTTTCCCCTCTCGTTTAACCAAATAAATCAAACTCAAATTGTCCTTCAATTACTTTATTTTTTTGTTTTCCTTTTCCTTTCTTTTGAGAACCATCTACTTCCACAATCAATTCATCCCAGAGTGTAATGTCTTGTTTTTGTACAAGCATACGCTTATCGGCATTCAATGTTGTTAAAGTACGTATGATATCTTCTACATTCCCGTCAATTTCAAGTTTACGTTGCTTTACTACAACGCCAGGAACTTTTTCTTCTTGGATATATTCAACGGCTTTTTGCACAAATTTCGCATCTTCCATATACGATACGTCAAATGTACTCGGTAATGTTTTCACCCAGTTTGTAAATTGGATCTCAATTGATTCAAACACTGGTGTAATTACTTTACCGATATTTGCAAGTACTCGCTTAGATTCTTCCGATGCTGCCTGTGTCCACTCTTCTGTTGAACCTTTTAATTGATTCCCGCTTTTAATATTTTGGATTAATAACGTCTGAAGATCTCCTGTATCACCAAGCATTGCATTCAGTCCATCACTTGTTGCATCACCATTCATTGCTTCAGCAGCTTTATTCTTTTGGGCAATTAATTGCGCCATCTGTTCTTGGAATGTTTCTCGATATCCAAGATAGAAAGTTCTGCATTGCTTTGTTTGACCAATGCGCCAATGTCTTCTTGCAGCCTGATTTAATGTAAATAAGCTGAATGATAATTGGTAGAAAATTAATGTTGGCGTCGCCAGCAAGTCCAATCCTACCTTAACTAATTCTTGTGAACAGATGATAACATTCACACCGCTATTTACTTGCTCTTTTAACCATGCACTGCGCTTTGGCGGAGTAACTGTATTCGTACGAAGTATAGCTACTTTTGCCCCAGGCACTTGCTCTGCAACCTTTTGTAAACGAGGCTGAATGTCTCGTTCTTTCACTGTAGATCCTGTATCAGATACATAAATGATGGCTGGACGGCCTTCAGAGATTTCAGTATGCAATATTTCTTGCAGCTTCTTCTCCTTCGGCTGTATACAATCCTCATCAAATCTGAATTCTTCGTTGGACCAAACTAATTCTCTTTCCGCATTATCTAAGTGATAGTTTGGGTAGTGATTCATATTGTCTGGATACGAATTTCCTGTACGAATATAAGAGAGCCATAGTTTCCCAACATCTGGTGTACCTTTCGCCCCTTCAATCGCCTTCTCAAAAGATTCTTTCATATGCTCATAAGCCTGTTTTTGTTCTTCCGACATATCGACAAGAATCGTAGGTACATTAATTAACTCCACAGGATTTGGCCACACATCTTTTAAGCGCACATTAATGGTTGTATCCATTAAAAATTGGGTAAACACATAAGGTGAAATACCAGGTACGACCTTGGTTTTATCTAAATTACCTTGTGCTCCACGTGAAGCTATATTAGATGTGACCTCACCATCATGGTAATATGTTCTCTCGATATTTCCGTAGGTTTCATTCCATTCCATTAAAGAACTATATTCAAACCCACTTTTCACCATTTTTTGAGGGAACAGACGCCATAACGTATAGAATACGTCGCTTGCGCGCCCACCAAATAATGTACCTGTTCCAGCTACGACTTTCTTACAAACCCTTGCTAAACTTCCTAAAGCAGTTCCTTGTGCTGTTTCACTCTTTAATAGCGATAGGTAAGGTTTTGAAGTAATCTCCACCTTTTCCCCCGCTCCACACCGTACGTGAACCTTTCAGCTCATACGGCGTTCCCTCTAGTTTTATCTAATAGTAATTCTTTCGAGTTTACATAGCTTCCTGAGTTGGTTGATTTTCTCAATTTGTTTTGTGTGCAATCGTAATCTATTAACATACCTTAGTACGGTGCCTTCTAGTGATGCATGGATTAATGTATGGATATCTTTATGAACGATAATAAGATTCTGAAACTCATCTGTTCCACCAAGGAAAGTGGGTTTCTTATGATGACAGTGAACATCTCTAGCTTTAAGCGGTAATCCAGTAATAAAACATTTCCCTTTTTGTGCGGAATATTTGGATAGTCTATTGTCCATATATTCGATGCTTCTATTAGGAAGTCTGGATTTCATCAGCTCGGTAAGTTCTTTGTCCCAATCGAATACTTTTTCATCTGTATAGGGGTTAATGGACTGTGAATAATTTAGATTATTCTTTGTTGTAACCTGTCCTATAGGAAAAAGATATACACCTGCTACCCTGTATGTTTTACGTGTATTTTTGTAAAACTTTAGGTATGCCCCTTTCTCTGGAAGTTCATTGGGCTTGCCATACCATGCAATTTTTTTCAGTCGGTTGTTAAGAGTTCGTAAAACCCTATATTCAATGTCGCTCATATCCTTAACAATGTGAGTAGCATATTGGAAATTATTTTGGACTCCTAATACTACTGAATTGTAAAGATTTGCATTGCCGGCCGAAGGATGCTTTTGTATCTCATAGATTCTTTCTTTTAATTTCGTGATGATTTGTTTTTGTTTGTCATCATCTATATGCGAGAAGAATACCCTTTTGTTTCCCTTGATAGTAGATTTAAATTTATAACCTAAGAAGGAAGAAGACTTCTTTCGAAGATTAATAATTTTTGATTTATTTGGTGAGATTTCAAGCTTTAGTCTTTTATTTAAAAAATCAACTACTGCATGAAACCATTTAACCGCTGAATCGTGAGTGTTAGTCATGATTCTAAAATCATCTGCGTACCTCACTAAGAATCCTTCTTTAAGTTTAGAATTTCTTCTAAGGTTAACGTATTTGGAATAGTTGACGGAGTATTGGTACCTCGTTTCAAAGCATTCCCATTGATCGGCTACCCATTGGTCTAAGTCATTGAGGACAATGTTAGATAGCAGTGGTGAAAGAATTCCACCTTGGGGTACGCCTTTTGTTGGTATACCTTCTCCTTTAATCGGTGCTTTAAGCATTTTGCTAATTACAGCGATTACTCGTTTGTCTCTTATGCCAATATTCCAGACTTGTTTAAGAAGAATGGAGTGATTTACATTATCAAAGAAACCTTTTATATCAATATCAACCGTGTAGTGATATTTGTTGATATTTACTAATGTTTGAACTCTTGCAACCGCATGTCGTGTAGTACGTGTTGGCCTAAAACCATAAGAATGATTGTAGAATTTCCCTTCGCATATTGGTTCCAGAACGTTCAGGAACATTTGTTGGACGATTCTGTCTTGTATGCAAGGAATACCTAAAGGTCTTTTCCCTTTTGAGTAATTTTTATCTATCCATACACGTCTAACCGATTTTGGTTTGTAGTTTAACACTAGTTCTCTCATATAATGAATGAACTCATCTTGATTAGTATTAGCAAGATCCAAAATTGTTTTGTCATCAGTACCCGGGGTTTTTGAACCGGTGTTTGATTTAACTTGCCGATATGCTAATAAAATATTTTCATCCGAAATGACAATCTCTAGTAGGTTCTTGAAATTCTTAGTACCCTCACGACTTCTTTGGAATAAATCATTCTGTATTCCTGTGAAATCGTAGTATTGTTTATGTCGATTTGCTATCGCGCTCATTGGTGTAGAAATCAGCTCCTCTAAGTGATTTCCAACTCACCTTCTTACCCGAAATATGAGCTACAACTCTAACTCGAATTTCTATTGGTAAAACTAGACTTGGGCCTATCCCTCCACTATGTTTCCATAGCTTCAACGGTACTGTGACCCTACTTTCACAACCATAAACACATTTCGATTCGTTATTGAATCTTATAGTGAACTTCCCACTGATAGGTGTTTGGTATAGAAGTTGGCTGCTTACCACGTTCCAATATACCTAGCTTTACATATACCCTTAGATGGCTGCTTTACACCTGTGAGCCTTATAGTCTCTTTGTTGACTATGCCGATTTTCATAACGAATAATCTTACTCATCGGTATCTCACACTACATAAGTAGCAAGAAAGGTTTCCCATTCTTTAGTCCTATAGGCGCGTACATTCGCAGTCTTCGTCAGTTCCCCATGGAACATTCTCATCATAGGTATTTTATAGCGTCCCGGCCTATCTCTAACCATACCCTCTCTGTAAGAGTGGCTTTAGAATTAGATTCAGCCGACTTCACCTAGTTTCATACATAACGCAATGTATCTCTATCAAGATAAATGCATGTAGGAGTATTAGACTGTCAGTTTCAGCTCAACATGACGGCTTTCATTCCTGACATCGGTATATCAGTTGTACCTAAAATACTTTTAGGCCACCTATTTCGTATCAATTAAGCGACACTTATAAGGTAACGTGTCACACATTCGTGAACTTCATCAACGATAAGAGCATCAAAGAAGTGTTTCATTTTTCTACGAATATACTCAACAGTAGCTACCTTTCGATATGCTCTTCCTGATTGTTTCGCATCATATGGCTTCACACGATTCTCTAGCTCTAGTTGTTTTTGCAGCGGTTTATTTCCCTCTTTTATTGCTTGTACTAATTTATTTTCATATTTGGTCCAATCTTTAAAACTCGCATATTTCGTTTTTACTTTTGGACTCCAAATGTTTGAATTACAATCAGCACATACACTATTTTTATTTGTTTTCGAATCTAAGTCACTTGCTGTAAAATCTTTATACTGGCAGACTTCTTTCTGTTCACCATTAGCTTGTTGAACTATAATAGAAGACGTTTTTTTACGTAACTTAGCACCACAATCTGGACAATAGTATCCATTCTTATAATATCTTTGCACCTCTTCCTCCGATTTCTTGGAAAGTGCAATTTGCTTATAAGGTAATGGCATCTGTTTAATAGAATCCCCTCGCATTGTAGTAAAACTAATGACAAAGAAGGTTGGCTTTTCTGGTTTTGGTCTTCCTGCCTGGATCCAAGATTGATGAATGCGAATTAAATCCTCTGTACGTTTAATCAGATGTACATCTGCGTCTGGTATTAAGTGTCGTATTTCTTCTTTTGCCCACTTCTCAGTTAGAGTCGGTGGCACAAATACGCAGGTACGATATCCTTTTTGTCCTGTCAAATGGAAATATCCATCTACTGTCGCTGTCATAATTGCACTTTTTCCGCTCGACATTTCCCCCTGTATAATGATCCCTTTTTGTACTTGTAATGCTTTTGCTGCACCTGTTGCTACATGTGCCTGTACAGGGAATAATGGTCTTTGGTATGTATCAAAATGAGATAATGCCTGTTCTTTCATCGGTTGATGTAAAGGCTCATCTAATTTTGTTACTTTATCAAGCATGACAGGCGAATATTCCAATAGATATTCATTTAAATCATTAATTTCATTGATCTTTTCACCTGTACCCTCTTGCGGGAATTGACATTTTCCAGTACGTATCATTTCTGATAAAAACTCTTTACAATCCTCCTCTTTTAACGCTACCTGCGCAATAGATAGAGAAGTAAATTCATTTCTATCAAAATACACATTTAATGGTTGTAACAAATTTCTTGTTAACATCTCTTCATAAATTGGTTTCGCCCATTCTTCTAAAATTGGGAGACCATATGGAGGAGCCATTAAGAAATCTCTTACTTGCATTTCTGGTGCTTCATCAATTGCCACAATATACTTTTCTTCTAATTCTTTAGAAAACGCAATAATTGCCTTTTTTCTATTTACTGTTTGTGTATTTATAAACTCAAATTGCCCTTTCGAATTTACATTCATTTTTTTGCCTAATACATAATGTAATTCTTCTTTTTGCCCCTCTCCAAAATACAAACGACTAGTACCCATTGATATGGCTGCTCTGAATGACTTTAATGTACTGTCATTCGCACCTAACACTGCAAATTGCATTTGGTTGTTATGATTAACTGCCATAGCAAAGCAGAAAGCTGAATGTGAAGCAGTGCCTGTCTCCAATTGCAACATCGCTGGTGTTTGTTCCTGGTCAAATGTATCTTGTTGAATTATTTCTTGTAACATAAGTTTCCCTCCTAAAATAAAAAACGCATCTTATTCGATACGTTTCATGTCCTACTCATTCAATTTATTGGTTAAAAATCTATAAACTGTTTCCACTCTGGTAATGATTGTTCAGCCGCATGGAGCATATCACTGGCACCTTGAAAAACAGAGAATTGCTCTAATACTTCCAAAGATGTACCTGCACCTAATTGAGAAGCACATAAACAAATAACTGTAAGTACAATAGCAATACGAAATATACGATTGCTAAACTCCCATACAATGTATAGTGCTCCTATCCCTAACAGTACAGACATATCTCTCTTCCTTTCCTAGACAAGTTCTTTGACTTCACCAGTTGGTGTTGCGATGATAAATTTCGCGCGGCGTTTTTGTAATACAACTTCTTTCGTTGTTGTTTCCAGTTTCTCGAATGAAGTTTCAAAAAACACATTTTCAGAACCACGAACAGCATGGAGTGTATCACCTTCACCAAGCAATCCATCTGCCACACCCGTTATCAGCAATAGTCCTAATTGTCCAGAAGCAATTGGCATCTTTGCTCTCTCTGCAGCTGTTTTCTCAGCTTGAAGTGAGTAACCATTTCCTCTATTTAAGCGTTTCTTTAATGTTAAGATCCCCTCTGATTTACCTACACCTTCATAAGCATCTTTATAATCTACGCGAGATGTGAAAATTAATTTATTTTGATTTCGTAATGTAGGTATAGTCCAACTTTTACGATTCACCATTTGCGCTAATGTATTTACATGTTCTCTAACAAAATCTAGTTCTGACATATTCTCACAAAAATTAGCGAATCGATCGTTAAAATATGTATCATTTTTCGTAGCTGCACGCTTACGGCCAATAAAGACACATTGTTTAAATTGCTCAAATTCTTCATTTTCATCACCAAAACGCATTAACCCGATTTCCTCGTAATTCTTAGCTAAAAAGTAGCTAATTTCATCTCGAGCAAAACGATCGTATGGAATGACATACACCATAATGCCACCGTCTTGTAAATAATGGTGTGCACGCTTTAAGAAGTTAAACTCCATTTTCTCTGATTTCTTTTTTTCTGTCCGAAGCTCTGTATTATACGGTGGGTTTAAAAAGATAAGTGGAAAATAGTCATGACTAATCATCATACTTTCAAAGCTAGAGCGTATTACTACGTCTAATTGCTCTTTTGCTTTGTTATATCGATTTGCATCTAATTCCACACCATATGTATCAAGTTGTATACCAACTTGTTTCACCGCATCTGCAAAACTTCGTAAAATTGTACCTTCTCCACAACATGGATCAAAGCAAGCATAAGCTCGCTCTGATTCCATTTGTAATAACTGTATTAAATGATTCCCTTCTGTTAGTGGTGTTGGATAAAATCCCGCCGCTAAATCATTTCCTAAAATTGTCGATAGGTAAGTC
>NZ_BOQB01000222.1 GCF_018332475.1 Bacillus sanguinis
ACATTTTTTCAAAAAAGTATTCCATTTTTCTTCATTTTCTTTTAGAATAAGTAATGTTTTCCTGAAAAAATATAAGAGAAACGTCTATTAGAGAAAAAGGTGACTTTAATAGTTGAACGAACATAACACCTAGAATGACAGATGGGGTGGTACAAATAGAAAAGAAGTTAGGATTTTTTCCATTAATTGCATTAGTAGTCGGAACAATGGTTGGTGGCGGTGTTTTTAGTTTACCGCATGATTTAGCAGTAGGAGCAAATAGCGGCTCTATAATAATTGGATGGTGTATTACAGCGATGGGAATGATTCCACTCGCACTCGTATATCAAACGTTAGCAAGACAAAAACCAGAGCTTGAGGGCGGAATTTATAGTTATGCACGTGCTGGTTTCGGTGAGTATATTGGATTTAACAGTGCTTGGGGATACTGGCTAGCAGGAATTTTAGGAAATGTTGCAACAATCATGTTACTGTTTAGTACATTAGGTTATTTCTTCCCCATTTTTAAAGGGGGAAATAATGTTGCGTCTATCGTTGGAGCATCGCTTTTATTATGGACACTTCATTTTCTAATTTTATTTGGAATTCGTGAAGCATCTATTATGAATGTGATTGCAACAATAGGGAAATTAGTTCCAATCGTATTATTTATTGTTGTAATGGTAACAGCGTTTCGTTGGGATACATTTACACATGATTTTTGGGGAGAAGGAACAATCTCAGTTTCCTCTATTCTTGGACAAGTGAAAAATACAATGCTTGTAACTCTTTGGGTTTTCATTGGGGTTGAAGGAGCGGTTGTATTATCAGGTAGAGCGAAAAATAGCCGAGATGTTGGTAAAGCGACAGTACTTGGACTTATTTTAGTAATGTCTATTTATATTTTAATTTCTGTCTTGTCAATGGGAGCGATGACAAGAGGAGAGCTTTCCGTGTTAGAAACCCCGTCGATGGGACATGTATTAGAACATGTTGTTGGGACATGGGGCGCAGTTGCGATTAACATCGGGTTAGTTGCTTCACTTGTAGGTACATTAATAGGCTGGTTTTTACTTGTTTCTGAAATTTCCCACGTAGCAGGAAAAGATGGCGTGTTTCCGAAGGTCTTTACGAAAACAAATAAAAAACAAACGCCACATATGGCATTATGGATCTCAAATGGTGTTGCCCAAATTATATTTATAATCGTTCTGTTTTCAGAATCAACATATCAAATTATGTATTTCATAGCGTCAACTTCAATTTTAGTACCATATTTATTATCAGCGTTATTCCAATTTAAATTAGTTATTACAAACGAACTAAAAGATGCAAAAGTAAAAAACGGCTCGTTAGCGTTAATTGCTTCTATTTATTCTGTATGGCTTCTATATGCAGCAGGTTTGAAAAATTTATTACTTGTTTCAATCGTATATGGAATCGGGATTATTGTTTACATGTATGCAAGAAAAGAAAAGGGAAATCGTTGTTTTAGAGGTATGGAGAGATATGTAATGTGGGCAATTGTTATTGCAGCTATCACATCGCTTTATATGTTATTGACTGGAAATATAAAAATGTAAAAGTCCTTTTAAAAAAAGGGCTTTTTTCTTTGTCTAGAGAATATTTAATACATAAGATATTCAGGAGGGATGAAAATGGAAGAAAAAGAACAGTTAACCAGAATTGTTGATTTAGCGAGTGAAGTAAGGAAAGTATTAGTGCAAGAATCCTTTTTTAATCATCATCCTGAACTAAGAGGAGTGATTGAAAATTTAGCGAGTGCTGTAGAGAATTTGGCGGAATTACAGCAAAATACAGATGAAAACGCTGAAGATCGATTACGATATGTACTTGCTAAAATGAAAATTGCACATAATGCCATTTTACAAGAGAAAAAAGCATTTCCATCTCATTAATATACGTTTTCATTTTGAACCTGGCGGATAAAGTCAGGTTTTTTGTTTCTAGTTTTTCGTTTCTTTCATACACTAAGAATAGTATGAAAAAAAGAAGGTGATGAAGGTGAAATTACATAAAGCTCTTCAGCCAAGTTTTATAAAACGAATGTACTATATGAGGTTTATCGGAAAGTTTACAAAAGCAGAGAGAGAGCAGAATGGAGAGAACTTCTTTGTACAATGCCTATCGCCAATACCATTCACGTTACAAGAGCAATTAAAAAATGAACCATACGTATTTGAAGGTTTATGTAGCAATAAAAAGAATGAAAAAATCTTTTCGGAATTAAAGAAAAGAAAATTAGAAAAGCAATTGGTTATGTTTCGTCTCTATTACGAGAGAGGACATATATATGTGGAGTTAATTTGTGCAGAAGAACCGCGAGAAATGGCAAATGGCTATAAAATGATTCCAGTACCTAAAGTTTCCGAATACAAAAAAGGAGAGTCTTTAGAAAGAAAACTTGGAAATGGCTATTTGTCATTTTTAATGCCAAAATATCCGAAAGACTTTGAGCCTCCTGAATTATTGTGGCACGATGGAAGGTTATATGGAAATATATCTTTAAAGTCATCATCAATTAGTTCAATCGCATATTTTGAACAGCAGCGGGAATGTAAGTATATAGACTTTAATGATTGGATGAAGCATGTAGAAATAGCGGTAGAAGATCAATTGTATTTTGTAAGTAATCATGTGTATGAGCAATTAAAAAAGCGAATGAATGAAGAAGGTAAGCTTGTAGAGGTAGAGGAAATAAAAGTGCAAAAGGATGAATGGGAGTGGGATGAGCGTGAATCCGTCTTTTTACAGTATGTAAAAAGTTTTGTGCGTAATAAAGGACTATATTTGGATGAAACGGACATTTACAATTTTCATATAAGTGCTAAAACAAATATGTTGACAATTCTTGGTGGTATACCAGGTGCTGGGAAATCCCGTTTTGTGCAAGCTTATGCAGAATCGCTTGGATTGCAGTATGGGGAAGAATTAGTTTGGATTCCGATTTCACCATCGTACCAAGAACCACATGATTTACTTGGTTACCTTCACCCAAATGGTACTTTTATTGAAAGTGAAACAAAATTAGTTAGGGCGTTAATGAAGGCAAAAGAAAATCAAAATCAGCTATATATAATCGTTTTTGATGAAATGAATATGTCACATATTGAGCATTGGTTTACCCCATTTCTATCTGTTCTTCAACTTGAAAAGCAAAATCGTATTTTAAATTTGTATGAAGGTGTACAAGAAAAAGAAAATCCAATTCCATCAACAATTGAAATTGGAGAAAATATTATATTTGTAGGTACTGTAAATTTTGATGAAACAACGAAAGAGCTCTCAGATCGACTATTAGATCGGACGAATTTAATAGCGTTACAAAAGATTCCATTTTGTGAGATGTGTATGGAACAAGAGAAAGTTGTATTACAGCCACCATTGAAAGTAACTGCGGGAGAATTCCGAATAAGTTGGATTAGGAATAAAGCGATGATTGAGGTGTTTTCTGAAGAAGAGTTAGAACTATTAGATAAGTTACATGCTGTATTGTCATCACACGATACGTCAAAGGGAATTTCTTTTCGATGTGCAAACGCAATAGCTACTTATTTGCAAAATATACCGTTCCAAAATAATCATTCCTATATGATCAGTAGAGAAGAGGGATTTGATTTACAAATCAAGCAACGTGTATTGACGAAAATAAGAGGGACTGAAATGATGGTGGGGTCTTTACTTTCTGAAGAAGTAAAAAGGGGAGCGACATTAGTACCTCTTTTGCAATCGCCACTTGCAAACAGAGTATCTACATTTGAACACTCTTTAGCATATATAAGAGAAAAGCGTAGAGAACTGGAGTTGTATGGTTATGCAAAATGAAGGGCGATATGAAACAGAAATCGTTGATACGAGAGAAACACTCCCTTTTGTATTAAAGTTAATCATTGGATCTGAGGCAAAAGGGGAATATATTTTATTAAATCGTCTTTGTACATCTACTACAGCATTAGTTCAATGTATTTATAAAGTGCAAGAATTAAAACCAATTAGATTGCATTACCTTTATGAAAGTCCAATGAATATTACTTTTATATGGAATAAAGTATATGAGGGACAGAAAAATATAAAAGAGTCAAAATATGAAATAAATGAAAAAAAACAAAAAATATTAATATATGAACATGGAAAAACGGAATTCTTTTATCCATGGCGTTGTGGATTATATCATTTTGAAGTGAATATAGAAGATAGAACGTATTATGGTGCTTTTCAAGTCGTTCCGAAAAATTTTTTTGATGATCAATTTGAAATGATTCAAAACTATGTGAAGTCAATTTTAAATGAGTTGATTTTAGATAGAGGTTATTATAAAAAGACTTTCTCTGCGCTCAGTGATATTGAAGATTCTTCATATTTAGTGTTACTTAGAAAGTTGCCGCAAAAAATGAAAAAGATAAAGCAAATTTTTAAGAAAATAGAATCGAGTTCAAAGTTTATACATGAATATATATGGGAAGAAAAAGAGCGGAAAGCAACGAGAAAAGGAGCCGTAGTGGCGGAAAGAAAACCGTATACAAAATATTATAATCGTAAGTGCATAGAACAAAAAAATAGTAAGGAAAATGCGTTTCTTAAATTTAAAGCGATGCAATTTTATCTCTATTTACTTGAAGCTGAAAGTTTTTTACGTCAAACAATTGAAATATTAGAAAGAGCGAAGAAGAAGAAATCAGAAGAATTTCAAGCTGTAAAAACGATTATACAAACAATTGAGCGTAATGGATCAGTGACCGATAGAGAGAAACAAAAATATAAAAATATACATTTACTAAAAGAGGCGGATTTACGAAAAAGTTCTATGAAGATACAAGAATATAAAATATTAGCGCATTTTGTACAGGAAAGTGTACAATACTTTCAAACTTTAATGCATTCTCCATTTTGGAGGGAAGTTTCTGAAACGGGTAAGATGAACTCACATAATTTACCGATACCACATCAACAACTACTACAGCATTTTGAGTTGCTTCCACAATATACAAATCAATCTCCATCTTTATTATTTGTTTATAAACCAACATTTTTAGTGTATGAATATTACGCTTTTTTTATCGTTATTTCCATGTTAGAGCAAATTGGTTTTGAGGCTAGAAATTCCATTCGTGAACAAATACAAAAACATTTTTATGTAGATGGATTACAGGATGGAACGACAGTAGTTTTACATCGAGATGATATTAGGGTACATGTCGCATTTAATGATTTAATTGAAACACATCCTCTTATTGCATTAAGTAAAGGGAGTAATTTTTATAATGGAGAAGATACGAAGAAGCCAGACATTCGCTTAGACTGTTATGTAAAGGAAGAAGGGAAATACGTATATCAATCTTCTATTATTATTGAAGTGAAGTATAGTCCAATGTACAATATTTTTCAGCACGTTGGAAATACGAAAGCAACTGAGCAAATGTATAAGTACTGGTCTATAAAATATGTAGAAGAACAGGATGGAAAGAGAGTCTATTATCGAAGGGCCATTTATGAAGTTATTTGTGTATATCCTGGAAGTCATATGCATAGTAAAAAAATTGAGTCTGGATGTGGTGTGTTCTTACAATTATATCCATATAAAACGAAACAAGGAGAAGAGAAATTAGCCGGAAAACATGGAATGGTACAAATTTTTGAGAAGTGGTTAAAAAGCATGAAGAAGTAAAAAAATCCTTTTTTATAAAGGGTTTTTTTAGATTAAGAAGAAATATATGCTGTATGGAAAACAGCTTCATACGATTTGAAGTTGAAAGTAATATAAATATGTAGCTAGAAGAACGGGATATGAGGGATAAAAGACGAGTAAGTTGGAATTTAATTCGTTTTGCA
>NZ_BOQB01000223.1 GCF_018332475.1 Bacillus sanguinis
TGCCTCTTCATGTACGTTCATTCTTTAGTTTTCTTTCACTAACCATTCAATTTACATTGCATTCGACTCGAATGTTCTTTCATTTTATAAAAGAATTTAAGTCATCCAATCAAAAATCTGTATGGCTTCAACTTCTTTTGCCTTGGACAGTTTGGATTAGTTTATTGTTTATTATGGGACCTGGAAAATGGTTATTTGCATATGTGATTCCGTTGTTAATTGCTAACTTTATTGTAATGGCATATATCGCAACAAATCACCGCTTAAATCCAATTGTTCCAGTAAATGATCCGTTAGCAAACTGTTTATCAGTAACAGTGCCGCGTTGGGTAGACGTTTTACATTTCAATTTCTCATATCATACAGAACATCATTTGTTCCCTGCTATGAGCTCTAAATACTATCCGTTAGTAAAAGAGAAAATTAAAGAAATGTGGCCGGAGCGCTATCATGAGATGCCAATGACAAAAGCTTTGGCAGCGCTATGGAATACACCACGTGTGTATTATCAAGGAAGTGAATTAGTGGATCCGCATAGAGAGCATTTCTATGGTTCTTTAGGAAATGGACTAGATCCTCATAATATTTCATATCGTGAGGAACATATAGAGGAAGAAGAGAGTATTAAAAAAGTAAATCAGTAAAAATTGATATATGTTGCAGTGAAAAAGCAAGCCATCTCTGGCTTGCTTTTTCTTATAAAGAGACTTCTTTTTTCTTCTTTGCACTAACTTGAACTGAGTTTGTTTCTTTTCGCTGTAGTCGTTTTTCCAAAAGGTTAACAAGGTAAGTGAATAGGAGAACAAGCACGAGATAATATAAACCAACGATTATATATGTATCTAATTGTTGGAAGTTACCTGCAGCAATAGATAAACCTGATCCCCATAATTCGGCCATTCCTACGTAAGCAACAAGCGAAGAATCTTTTAATCCAATAATAAACTGATTTCCTAAAGGAGGAAGAGATTGACGAAATGCTTGCGGTAATACGATACGGCGCATCGCTAAAGGATACGGCATACCGAGAGAGCGAGCAGCTTCCATTTGTCCACGATCGACAGATTGGATAGAGCCGCGGAAAATTTCAGTAATATATGCACCGTTATGGATTGCTAAAGCAATTGCTCCGGCCCAAAAAGGGGTAAAAACAACAACGGATGTAATCCCAAAATAGAGAATAGCGATTTGAACAATTAAAGGTGTACCACGAATAATGGCGATGTATACATGAGCGATACTATTTAAAACTTTATTGTTAGAGATTCGAAAAAAAGCGAATAGTAATCCAATCAGTGAACCGAGTAATAGGGATGTTAGTGTTAATTGTAATGTGACAATAGTAGCCTTTAAGAGTGTGGGATAAGTAGACATAAAAATTTCAAACATATGTGTCACCTCATATTGTATGGATTTTGGTAGGGAATGAAATACCCCACATAAAAAGTGGGGCATAATGTATGAAACATTTGATTAACAAATTTACTTTGTTTTTTCCTCTTCACCAAGAATATTACGCCCAAACCATTTTTTACTGATCTTTTCATACGTACCATCTTTAATGATTTCATCTAAAGCTTTATTTACTTTCTCAACCATTTCTTTATCATCTTTACGAATAGCAATTCCCATTTCATCAAGATTTAATGGTTTTCCAGCTTCTTTTATATTTGATTTACCTTCTTTGATCATGCGTAAACCAACCATTTGATCAGTGATTACTGCATCAATACGTCCAGGCTCTAAGTCCATAAGTGCAGTAATATCGCTATCATATTCTGTAATTTGATCTGTATGTTTTGCAACAAGGTCTTTAAAGGTACTAGCTTTTACAACACCAATTTTCTTACCTTTCAAATCTTCTGGAGAAGAGATAGATGTATTCTTTTTAGCTACAAAAATTTGGGCACCAGAACGATAATAAGGATTGGAGAAATTAACAGCTTTTAATCGTTCTTCTGTAATTGCCATACTGCCCAATATCGCATCATACTTTTTTGCTTTGAGACCTTGGATTAGCGTTTCCCACGGATTTGTAATAGGAGTTGGTTTCATATTCATTTTTTTCGCAAGTGCTTCACCAATTTCTACATCAAAACCGGCAAGCTTTCCGTCATTTTCTTTATAGTTAAAAGGTTTATATAAGCCACTCATCGCATAACGAAATTCTTTTTCACCATTTGAAGAAGTAGTAGAGCTTTCCTTGCTACAGGCTCCTAGTATGAAGGATGTACATAATGTAATACTCGCAACAATGGTTAATAGTTTTCTTTTCATAAAACCCCTCCTATATATTGATCATACGGATGGTTTTAAGTATGTTACTGAGATAGTTTATTTGGACAATTAGTTGTGCGCCGTATGAATGTATTTCTTTTCGTTTGAAACAGAAGCTACATTATAAAACGTTGCGTAAAAATTGTTTCGCTCGTTCATGTGATGGAGCTGAAAAGAATTGTGCTGGCGGAGCATCCTCTACAATTTTTCCATCATCCATAAAAATGACGCGATCAGCTACATCTCTTGCGAAATTCATTTCATGAGTAACAATAACCATGGTCATTCCTTCTTCAGCAAGTTCTTTCATAACTTGCAATACTTCTCCAACAAGTTCAGGGTCTAAAGCTGAGGTAGGTTCATCAAATAGCATAATTTTAGGATTCATAGCAAGAGCCCGTGCAATAGCAATACGCTGTTTTTGACCACCTGACAGGAGGTGGGGGGTTACATCTGCTTTATCTTGTAGACCGACTTTTTGTAAAAGCTGATTTCCGATTTCCTTTGCATTTGCTGCTTCTAATTTTTTTACATGGATAGGTGCCTCTATGATGTTTTCTAGTGAGGTCATATGGGGAAAGAGATTAAAGTGCTGAAAAACCATACCGACATTTTCACGGACTTTGTTTAAATTTGAATGTTTTGGATCAATTCGTTCACCTTGTAAGTGAATTTCACCTTCATCGTACATTTCTAAAAAATTAAGACAGCGAAGTAATGTACTTTTACCAGAACCACTGGCACCAATTAAAACAACAACTTCTTTTTCTTGTACTTCTAAATCAATTCCCTTTAAAACATCAAGTGAGCCGAATGATTTTACTAGATTTCGAACCTGAATCATACAAAACCCCCAGTCAAAAATATATTTTACAAATGTTGCCCCTTATTTCTGTTATTAGCCGTAAATTGTCAGAATCCTTCATTTTTTTCGGGGGACAGTTCTTATATAATTAAATCTGAATGTATAATTCAAATAGAAAAACCACCTAAATTAGGTGGTCTTTCATATACTTACAAGTTTTTAATTTTAAATTGAGTTGCGGACTTTTCTAATTCGTCAACAAGTTTTTGCATTTGAAGAGACATATTTGTAATGTCCTGTATTGATACTGACTGAGCTTGTGAAGATTGGGATGTATGATTAGTCTCCGAAACTATATTTTGTGAAATTGAAGAGATATTAATAAGTGCACTATTTATTTCTTCAGAGCTTGCTGACATTTCTTCTGCACTTGCTGTTATATCTTGTATTTGATCTGTAACCTCCTTAATATGATTCACAATATTATGGAATGCTAATTTTGCATTTTGAACAGCATGAATGCCTTCTTGAATTTCTTGTTGTCCTTTCCCCATAACATTGACTACATCTTTTGTATCATTTTGAACGAGTAAGTTTAGTTTTGTAATATCTGTAGCTGCTTGTTTTGATTGCTCAGCAAGTTTACGCACCTCTTCAGATACAACAGCAAATCCCTTTCCATGTTCACCGGCGCGAGCAGATTCAATTGCAGCGTTTAAAGATAATAGATTTGTTTGTTCAGAAATGTAAGTAATAGTTTGTAATGCTTTATCGATATCTTGCGTACGAATAACTAATTGATCTACCACTTTATATATTTCATCCATGACAGTATGAATAGTTGTCATTTGAGAAATGGAATTTTCAATGATTTCTGTTCCTACATTCGCCTTATCAGAAGTAGAAATAGCTAAGTTTGAAATCGTTGTAGAAGATTCAGCTATGCTTTGTACTCCATTTGCTATTTCATCCATTGCTGTAGAACTATCTTTAATATTTGCAGACTGATCATTAATATGGTGAGACAACTGTTTCATTGTATTTGCGATGTTATCCATCGTAGAAGAGGAAACGGTTGCTGTTTCAACAATATGATTTGTAGAGCTTTTGACTTTTACACTTGTTTGAATCACATTTTTAATAATTTGTCGTAAGTTTGATATCATTTGATCAAAACTATTAAACATATGACCAAATTCATGATGATATTGTTTTGGTACGGCAATGGTTAAATCCCCTTTTCCAGCTGTATTCATTATGCTCCGTAATGAATTGATTGGATTGATAATTGATTTAGCAGTAAATAAGGAGATAAGAATGCAAAGAACTAAACATGCAATGAATAAAATAATGGTTACACTTATCACTTGTTTATAAGAGTGTTCGCTGTCGTTATACAGACCCTCAGCTAACTTTTCGTTATAATCAATAAGATTTTTTAAAGCATCTACTGTAGCTGATAAATTAGGGTCAACTGTAGTTAGGTAAAATGAATATGCTTGATTAAGTTTATTCTCTTTAATGAGATCAAGCATTTGAGCTCGATGTTTTTTATAGTTTTCTAGCTTTTCTTTATATTGATTGTGGAGTTTTTTTTCTTCACCTGTTATATATGTATTTTCGTATTGAGCTTGTAATTTTTCGGTTTCTTTATTTGTATCATTTAATTTATTTAAAATTGTAGTACGTCGATTCTCATCTTCCGTAATAATGAGTTCTTTTGCATAACTAAACTCTTGATACATGCTGCTTTCAATAGATCCTAGCCATTTAATAGGTTGTAGACGATCAACATATACTGTTTGAAGCTGTTTGTGCATTTGTTGTAAATTTATATAATTTACAACGCTAATAATTAATATGGAAATAATGGGTACTGCTACCAATAATGTTAATCTGTTTATTACGTTTAAGCGATATAGAATTTTTAACATAGAATCACCTAACCTTAAATTATTTAGTTGAATATATAATGGGCATCCAAATAAAATTATACATTATTTACATATTATATACAGAAAAAGTAATGTAATTAATATGTAAATAAAAAAATAAAAATCTGTATATCTTTCTATAAAAAAAATATGGATAATAATATATAGGTGGTACTTATATTACTTATAAAAAGGGGGAAAGAAGAGATGGAAAAAGAAAGGAAGGCATTTTCCTTTGGCTTACGTACACAACTTATGCTATTCACTACAGTTTTAGCTTTAATTACATATTCAACAAGTATATTTTTTATTTATGTAATATATGATTATTTTCAAAGTTATGTAAGTCAAACTGCATATAATATTATCGTTATGCTATTAGGAGTAGTATGGTCTGGAATTTTAGCATATGGAGCAGCCGTATTTTTAATTAAACCGCTTCGAAAGTTAGAGGAGGCGGCGAGAAAAGCGGCTGAAGGAGACATTCGTGAAGATGTTCCGTTACCGAAGACTGATGATGAAATTAAATCTTTAAGTGTTGCATTTAATATGATGCTTGGGAACTTAAGGGGCATGGTAAAAAATATTGATACAACATTTTCCTATACAAACAATCAAGTACAGCAAATTAGAAAACAAACAGGCGAAGCAACGAAACAAGCACAAGGTGTTTCTGAAACACTTGCAGAGATTTCTTCTGGCGCTGAGCAATCAGCGGCATCAATTCAAGCGATTGTTTCCGCTGTTGATACAACAACTTCTATTGCAAGTGAAGTAGAAGAGAAAGCGAAACAGTCTGATGAGTTGTCTTCAGAAATGGTTCAAGCTTTAGGGCATAGTACTCGTGTCTTTACGTCTTTAATTCAAGGTATTCAAACATTGGCGAAAGAAAATGAAGATTCAATGCAAAATGTACAGAAGTTAGAGGAAAGAATGAAACAAGTAGAACACATTGTATCTGTAGTGAGTGAGATTGCTAGCCAAACGAATTTATTAGCACTAAATGCTTCTATTGAGGCTGCTCGTGCAGGAGAGCATGGAAGAGGCTTTGCGGTTGTTGCGGAAGAAGTGCGGAAACTTGCTGATGAAAGTGATCATTCTGCAAGAAACATATCGCAGTTATTACGAAATATGCAAGAGGAAGTACAACAAGTTGCAATGAAAATGACAGAACAAGTGAAAATAGCTAAAGAAGAGGCGAAACGTGGGGAAGCTACGGAATTAATTTTAAAAGAAATGTCATCAAGTGTTATGGAAGTAGCCGATGCAACGAAGCAAATTAGTAGCTATATGAACGAACAAGTGAGTCACATTCATCAAACAGGGGCACAGACTAAGGCCGTAGCAGCAATTGCTGAGGAAACATCAGCAGGCTCGCAAGAAGTAGCATGTGTGACGGTGCAACAGTCTAAAAATATGGTAGTAATTGATCAATTGTTAAAGGATTTAGAGAAGCAAGCAGCGGAATTAAAACAAACAATTGAACGATTTTCAATGTAAAAGGAAGAACAGCATTCTGTTCTTCCTTTTTACGTATGAAAGGGTGGGATACTTTGTTGAAAACGAAAAACATTGCAAGGGTCATGTATGGTTTTCACTTTACGCAATCTTTGAAAGTTAGGACCATAATAACTAGTTTGCCAATTTTTAATGTCGATATCGGGCCAATTGACATAGTCACCTAGTGTATAAGGGTCTAAGCTTTCTCGTAAATCTTTAACCCAGCGTATATTTCGATTTTCTTCATCATCACATTTCCAAGAGGTAATGTATTCTTGCGCAATAATTGCTTTGCGATGGAAATAAGCTGTTTCAGTAGGCGGAATATTTTCAACAGCACCTACGAGCGATTGATGCCAAATACTCGCATCTTTATTTGGTGCATGAGAAAGAAAATATTGCATGATTTGAATTCCTTTAAGAGGAATAGGTTTATATACGTAGGAACCGGAGCGCTTGAAGTTTTCAGGGATGTTACCACTGTTAAAAAATTCAACAGCCTTTATATAAGGAACTTCATCTATAAAGAGAGAGGGGGTACCAGTTTCAAGAAGAGGAGATAATAAGGAATGGAGTTCAGAAGAAGGACCAACAAACTCACCTTTTACTTCAATTTTGTTTTGTTGCTTTGTGAATAACTCAATTGATGAAGTAAGACGTTCGTCTATATAAGGCGCCCAGTTTTGCCAAGCTTGAAATGCAGCAATAAAATCTTCCCATTCCCATGTCAGTGAGAAAATCGAGACGTTCTTTATAGGATGAACTCGAAACGTTAAAGAAGTAACAATTCCGAAGTTTCCACCACCACCGCCGCGGCAGGCCCAAAACAAGTTATAGTTTTCTCGTTCGTTTGCGCGAATGATTTTTGCTCCAAATTTACCGCAAGCTTGTACCATTTCAACTTCTACTAATTGATCACATGTTAATCCAAATAAGCGTGAAAGCATACCGATGCCACCGCCAAGTGTTAATCCAACAATACCAACACTTGCACTTGTACCAGCCGGTATTGTCACACTATAATTCCAAAGCTCTTTATAAACAGTGCCAAGATTTGCACCAGCTTCAATTGTTGCGGTTAAATTTTGGGGATTAAAAGTAATTTGATTCATTTCACTCACATCAATAATAAGTCCACGATTTAAAAGGGAGAAATTTTCGTAGTTATGACGTCCACTTCTTAACCGAAATGGTATATGACGTTCGCGTGCCCATTTTAAGGCGTTACACACATCATTTTTATTTTGGCAAAAAACAATAATACAAGGGAGTTTTGGAATACTTAAATTTAAATTCATTCGGGCTACGTCATAGTCAGGATCTGAAGGAACAACGATACGACCTGTTAATTTTGTTTGTTTCAATTTACCACTCCTTTCTAAAATAATTAGGGCTTTTTATTAATATATGAAAAAGGTTTGTAATACGCGTGGACAAGGTGATGAGAAGAATGAGATTTACCTTTGTGAGAAATAAATAAAGCATAAGAATAAAGAAACTACATAGAGTTCAATGAAAACAGTTGCAAACTATTCATATTTTGTTATGATAGTGTTACGAAAACGTTTGCATAAAAATTCCGATGGGATGCAAAAGGAGAGAATGACTATGAATAAGACATGGTGGAAAGAAGCGGTTGCTTATCAAATTTACCCACGTAGCTTTATGGATTCAAATGGTGATGGTATTGGAGATTTACAAGGTATTATTGCGAAACTGGATTATTTAAAAGATTTAGGTATAGATGTAATTTGGATTTGTCCAATGTATAAGTCACCTAATGATGATAATGGTTATGACATTAGTGATTATCAAGATATCATGGATGAGTTTGGTACGATGGAAGACTTTGATGCTTTACTAGATGAAGTTCATAAACGTGATATGAAGCTTATTATTGATTTAGTTATTAATCATACAAGTGATGAACATCCATGGTTTATTGAGTCTCGTTCATCTAAAGATAATCCGAAGCGTGATTGGTATATTTGGCATGATGGTAAAGATGGTGCGGAACCAAACAATTGGGAAAGTATTTTTAATGGCTCGGCATGGGAATATGATGAAGTAACAGGACAATATTATTTACACTTATTCTCGCGTAAACAACCAGATTTAAACTGGGAGAATAAAGAAGTTCGCGAAGTGTTATACGATACAGTTAATTGGTGGCTTGATAAAGGAATTGATGGTTTCCGAGTAGATGCAATTAGCCATATTAAAAAAGAAGATGGCTTCAAGGATATGCCAAATCCAAAAGAACTAAAGTATGTACCATCTTTTGATAAACATATGAATGTGGATGGTATTCAACCTTTATTAGAAGAGTTAAAAGAAAATACATTTTCTAAGTACGATATTATGACTGTTGGTGAAGCGAACGGCGTTAAGATTGAAGATGCTGAGCTTTGGGTTGGAGAAGAGCAAGGGAAGTTCAATATGGTATTCCAATTTGAACATTTAAGTTTATGGGATGCAGAAAAGAAGAAAGATCTTGATGTTGTAGGATTGAAAAAAGTATTAACGAAATGGCAAAAAGGGTTAGAAAATAAAGGATGGAATGCCTTATATATTGAGAATCACGATAAACCACGTATCGTTTCGACTTGGGGAAATGATAAACAATATTGGCGTGAAAGTGCAACGGCTTTAGGCGCAATGTACTTCTTTATGCACGGTACACCTTTTATTTATCAAGGGCAAGAAATTGGGATGACAAATGTTCAGTTACCAAATGTTGAAGATTACGATGATGTAGCAACTAAAAATTTATATCGCGAGAAAATTGCAGAGGGCGTATCACATGAAGATATGATGGAAATTATATGGGCTTCTTGCCGCGATAATTCACGTACACCTATGCAGTGGAACGATGAGATGAATGCTGGCTTCACAACAGGTGCACCTTGGTTCAGTATGAATCCAAACTACAAAGAGGTTAATGTTGAAAAGCAGAAAAATGAAGAAAACTCTATTTTCAATTTCTATAAGAAAATGATTGCCTTGAAAAAAGAGCACGATGTACTGAATTACGGTACGTACGATTTGCTTTTAGAAGATGATCCACAAATTTATGCATATACTCGTACATTAAATGATGAAAAAATCATTGTAATTAGTAATATTTCAAAAGAGGAAGCTGTATATAATGAGGGTTCATTCGCACTAGAACGCAAACGTTTGCTTTTAAATAACTATAAAGTTGCGGAACATGAACAAGTAACTACAATCACGTTAAAACCTTATGAAACAAGGGTTTATCGCATTTCATAATAAAAAAAGATGCTCTTAGAGCATCTTTTTTTATGAAAAATAATAAATTTCTATTGCAAAGTGAAAACGCTTTTATTAAAATAGATTTATGAAAACGGTTGCGTAAAGATAAAAATAAAGCAACATAAGGAATCGTTTTCATAACGGAAACAGAAATAATAATTTAAATCATTATGTTTTTATAAATAAAGGGGAGGAAGAACAGATGAAAATTACGTCTTTTGATTTTTGGCAAAAGTTCGGGAAAGCATTATTAGTTGTTGTAGCTGTAATGCCAGCAGCTGGTTTAATGATTTCTATCGGTAAGTTAATTGGGATGTCTGCTGGGGATATTAACGCAGTTCATACAATCGCTCGCGTAATGGAAGACATCGGTTGGGCAATTATTACAAATCTACACATCTTATTCGCAGTAGCAATTGGGGGATCTTGGGCGAAAGATCGCGCAGGTGGTGCATTTGCAGCGCTATTAGCATTCGTCTTAACAAACAGAATTACAGGAGCTATATTTGGAGTAAACGCTGAAATGTTAGCGGATTCAAAAGCGAAAGTTTCTTCAGTATTAGCAGGAGATTTAATTGTAAAAGATTACTTTACTTCTGTACTTGGTGCACCAGCATTAAACATGGGAGTTTTCGTAGGGATTATCACAGGTTTCTTAGGAGCTACTTTATATAACAAATATTATAACTATAACAAACTACCACAGGCATTAGCATTCTTTAACGGAAAACGATTCGTACCATTCGTTGTAATTGTTTGGTCTACAGTCACTGCAATTGTATTATCACTTTTATGGCCATTCATCCAAAGTGGATTAAATGAATTTGGTCGCTGGATTGCAGCTTCAAAAGATAGTGCACCGGTTGTTGCACCATTTGTATATGGAACGTTAGAGCGTTTACTATTACCATTTGGTTTACACCATATGTTAACGATTCCGATGAACTATACAGAGCTAGGCGGAACATATACGATGTTAACTGGCTCGAAAATTGGACAAGTTGTAGCAGGGCAAGATCCTTTATGGCTGGCATGGATTACAGATTTAAATAACTTATTAGCAAATGGAGATACAAAAGCATATAACGATCTATTAAATAATGTTGTACCAGCTCGTTTCAAAGCTGGACAAGTTATCGGTTCAACAGCAGCATTAATGGGTATTGCTTTCGCGATGTTCCGTAATGTTGATAAAGAAAAACGTGCAAAATATAAACCAATGTTCTTATCAGCAGCATTAGCAGTATTCTTAACAGGTGTAACAGAACCAATTGAATTCATGTTCATGTTTATTGCTCCAGTATTATATGTTGTATATGCAATTACAACAGGACTTGCATTCGCATTAGCAGATTTAATTAACTTGCGTGTTCACGCATTTGGATTTATTGAGTTAATTACTCGTACACCGATGATGGTGAATGCAGGACTAACTAGAGATTTAATCAATTTCGTTATCGTTTCATTAGTATTCTTCGGTCTGAACTTTACATTATTCAATTTCTTAATTAAAAAGTTCAACTTACCAACACCAGGACGTGCAGGTAACTATATTGATAACGAAGATGAGTCATCAGAAGGAACAGGAAATGTACAAGATGGTTCTTTAGCAACAAAGGTTATTGATTTATTAGGTGGAAAAGAAAATATTGCTGACGTAGATGCTTGTATGACACGTTTACGTGTAACGGTAAAAGATTTAAATGTTGTTGCACCAGAAGCACAGTGGAAACAAAATGGTGCTTTAGGACTGATCGTAAAAGATAAAGGTGTACAAGCAGTATATGGTCCGAAAGCTGACGTATTAAAGTCAGACATTCAAGATATGTTAGGTGCGTAATAATATGAAATTGCTAACTTTAAACTGTCACTCTTGGCAAGAAGAAAATCAAATGGAAAAGATAAAATATCTTGCTAAAGTCATTCAAGAAGAAGAATACGATGTCATCGCATTGCAAGAAGTAAGTCAGTCGATACAAGCTGGAAATGTATGCGGTAACAAGAAAGAAGATAATTTTGGACTTTTACTATTAGAAGAGTTAAAAGCGTTACATGTAAAAGATTACAATATTACTTGGGATTTCTCTCATATTGGTTATGATGTGTATGAAGAAGGATTAGCGATTATAACGAAGCATAGTATTATAAAAGAAAATACGTTCTTTATATCAGAAAATAAGGATACAACGTATTGGAAAACACGCAAAATTGTAAGTGCAACAATTGCTTATAATGATAAGAACATCACGTTTTACTCTTGCCACCTTGGTTGGTGGAATGACGAAGAAGAATCATTCAAAGATCAAGTGAATCGTTTGATGGAGCGTGTAGATAGCAATGAACTTTCCTTCTTAATGGGTGATTTTAATAATAACGCTCGTTTGCAAGGTGAAGGTTATGAATATATGATGCAAAAAGGTTTGTACGACACATATGAACTAGCAATAGAGAAGGATGAAGGAACAACTGTCCAAGGTGAGATTGCTGGTTGGGATGAAAATAAACATAATTTACGAATCGATCTAATATTGTGTAACCAAAGTGGAAAAATTCGTTCTTCAAAAGTCATTTTTAATGGTACAAACCGAAAAGTAATTTCAGATCATTTCGGTGTAGAAGTACAAGTAGATATATAATAGAAGAAATCCTCACAGATGATGAAAAGCTGTGGGGATTTTTTTGAGGAATACAAGTATTTCCAAGAGAAAATACTTGTATTTTTTATGACATTTCCTATATATTTGTTATTATTGAATGTAAAACCGATTTGGTCATTTTGTATTCATACTTTGACTTACTTCGTTATATAATGTAATAAGTCAAAGTTAATGGGAAAAAATAGTTCGTTTTTGGTTAATCCACGATGTAGAAAGTGATATAATTGCAAAATGTATGTATCATTTTCTAAAGAAGGAAAAATATATAATTAGGTGATAACTTTTATGAAACAAATTTGGCGTATTTATAAGACAGATTTACGGAATGTAGCCAAACATTGGGCTGCAATTGTTATTGTTTTAGGATTAATGATTTTACCATCGTTATATGCATGGTTTAACATTAAAGCTTCTTGGGATCCATATGGAAATACAAAAGAGGTTCCCATTGCAGTTTCTAACCAAGATGCAGGCTCTAATTTAAGAGGGAAAGATATCAATATCGGGGACGAGATTGTAGATTCTTTGAAGAAAAACAAAAATCTTGGTTGGAAATTTGTAGACGAAAAGCAGGCAATTTACGGAGTTGAGCGTGGGGATTATTATGCAAGTATTACAATCCCAAAAGACTTCTCTGAAAAAATTGCAACTGTTCTGGATGAAAATCCCCAGAAACCAGAACTTGATTATTATGTAAATGAAAAAGTAAATGCAATTGCACCGAAAATTACAGCAAAAGGTGCATCAGGTATTACAGAAGAAATTAGTAAAAACTTTGTTAAAACAGCGAACGGTGAGATTTTTAAAATCTTCAATGACCTTGGAATCGATTTAGAAACAAACTTACCAAGTATCGAGAAAGTAAAAGATCTTGTATTTAAGTTAGAAGCGCAGTTCCCAGAAATGAATACACTGATGGATAAGGCGTTAGATGATGCGACTCGAGCAGAGGATGTTGTGAAAGTAGCGCAGAAAGAATTGCCGGTTGTAGAGAGTGTTATTAATGATGGGCAAGAAGCGTTAGGGAACTTAGATAAGTTCTTTGCAAACAATGATGAAACATTAAAGAATGCACCTGGGACAATGAGAAATAATTTAACTGTAGCAAAAGATGTAATGGATAAGGCCAATGCTTTTACGAACTTTTTAATGAATCCAGGGATAGACCTTTCTGGTATGAAGGGATTGCCGGAGTTTCCAGCACGCCCGGATCTTTCAAAGATGAACGATGAAGGTTATAAAAATATTGCAAGAAACATTAATCAAACAGTGAATAACGTTTTAAACTCAGCACGTGCAGGGACAGCATATGGAAAAAGTGTTGTGAATGGATTGCAAAATGGTCAGTTTGATCCAGAAAAGGCAAAACAAGACCTTAATGCGGTTTCTGAAAATCTTCAAGGTCGTACAGATAGTATTGCATACCTTATTAATGTATTTACTGAACTTCAAAAATCGGCGACGACTGATTTTGGGCAAAGCTTTTTCCAAGGTCGAGTGGATCGCTTAACTAAGCTGAAAAGCGGTATGGAAAATGCAAATAACGGTATTAAAGATATTGTAAATGTTATCGGTACAGGACAAGAAGTAAAGAAAGATGTAACAGATGTAGCGAATCAAAAATTAGATGCAGCAAATGGATTAATTGATCAAGCGGAAAAAGATTATAATGAAACGTTTGTAGCAGATTACAAAAAAGCAGTTAGCACAGTCGATCAAGCTAAAGCTGATGCAAATGAAGCATACGATAGTGTGAAAAATGAATATGAAAAGGCAAAAAGCAATTTAGAAGGTGTTATAGCAGACGTAAATAATAGAGGTGTTAATGGATTAGATAGTACAAAAGTAGCTTTAAACGATTTAAATGGTCAACTACAAGCTACTAATAATCTAATTGGTGATGCGATTCCGGTTCTAGAAAGCACAAATAAGGTATTAGCAGATGTAAATAGCGGAAAAAACCTTAATGGTGGAATTGCAAAATTGAACAAAATACAAAATTCTGTTCAAAAAGGTATAGATGCAACGAATAAAGCAACTACACTAATTAACAATGGACAGAAGCCTACAAAAGAGGTTGTAGAAAGTATTAATGAAGCGACTAAAAATGCTTCAGCTCAATTAGGCGATTTCTTAGCAACGTATGATTCAGAAATCGTTCCGAACTTTAACACAGCAATTGAACGTACGAAACGTATGTCTAAAAACACATCTCAAATTTTAAAAGAAGCAGATAAAAAGCTTCCAGATGTAAAAAAACTACTAGAAGATTCATCAAAAGGCTTAGTAGATGGTAAAAAGAAATTAGCAGACATTAAAGCTGAAATGCCGGAAACTGAGAAAAAGATTAAAGAATTAGCAAATAAAATTCGTGATTTTGAATCTGAAGAGGATTTAAAAGACATCATACGCTTATTGAAAAATGATGTTGAAAAGCAAAGCGACTACTTTGCGAATCCAGTAAATTTAAAAGAGAATAAATTATTTGCGATGCCGAACTACGGTTCAGCGATGTCACCATTCTATACAGTGCTTGCATTATGGGTAGGCGCATTATTAATGGTTTCATTATTAACAGTAGAAGTACATGAAGAGGGCGCGAATTATAAGAGCCATGAAATTTACTTCGGACGCTTATTAACATTCTTAACGATAGGTCTTTCACAAGCATTTATCGTATCGATGGGAGATATATTCTTACTCGGTACGTACGTAGTCGATAAGTTCTGGTTTGTATTATTTAGTTTATTTATTGGTGGAGTATTTGTTTGTATCGTATACTCACTCGTTTCTATTTTCGGAAACGTAGGGAAATCGATGGCAATCATTTTACTTGTACTGCAAGTAGCGGGATCGGGCGGAACATTCCCAATTCAAATGACACCAGCGTTCTTCCAAGCGATTTATCCGTTCTTACCATTCACATACGCAATTAGTGCAATTCGTGAAACGGTAGGCGGAATGCTATGGGATATTGTAACTCGAGATTTACTTGTGTTAAGTGCTTTCGTAGTAGTTATGATTGTTGCTGCGTTATTACTGAAAACACCAATTAACAAATCGAGTGAAAAGTTTGTTGAGAATGCAAAAGGAAGTAAAATTATTCATTAATAATAAAAGGTTCCTACCGAGAGTGGTAGGAACCTTTTTGTTTCAATCAAATTTTAATTTCTTTAAAGCTTCTGCGAACGGACTATTTAATGGTTCTTCTTCTTTGTTCTGTTGTTTCATATATTTTTGAACATCGCGCTTATCAGCTTTGTTTCCAGATTCTTTTTTACGTCTCTCTTGGAATGTGGAAAGTTTTTCGCGATAGCCACATTTACATGCAAAGATTTGTCCTGCACCTTCACCACGTAATTCTAACTTCTTCTTACATTGCGGACAGCGAGCGTTTGTTGTACGAGATACATTTTTACGATGACCACATTCACGATCTTGGCAAACGAGCATCTTTCCTTTTTTGCCGTTTACTTCTAGCATTGGTTTACCGCAGTCTGGACAAGACTTGGTTGAAATGTTGTCATGTTTATATTTTTTATCACTCGATTTAATTTCAGAAACAATTTCTTTCGTATAGTTCTTCATTTCTGAAATGAATACTTCTTTTTTCAGTTTACCTTTTGCAATTGCTTCGAGCTTTTGTTCCCACTCACCAGTTAGTGTAGGTGATTTTAACTCTTCTGGCACTAAATCAAGTAATTGACGTCCTTTTGAAGTAATGTGAATATCTTTACCACGTTTTTCAATTAAGAATGAATTAAATAGTTTGTCGATAATATCAGCGCGTGTCGCTACAGTACCTAATCCACCAGTTGATTTTAACGTATCAGCAAGTTGTTTATTTTGCGTATCCATATATTTTGTAGGATTCTCCATTGCTGAAAGTAAAGTCGCCTCGTTAAAACGTGCAGGTGCTTTCGTTTGACCTGATGTTTGCATAATTAGTTTTACAGTTAATATATCGCCTTTTTCGATGCGAGGTAAAAGTTGCTCTTTTACGTCATCGGTTACATCATCATCTTCAAAGCGATTTTCATATACTTCTTTCCAGCCGGCATGCAGAACAGTTTTTCCTCGTGCAATGAATGTTTCATTGCCAACTTTTGTGCGTAACGTTAGTTGTTCGTATTCGAATGCTGGGAATAAAACGGCTAAGAAGCGTTTTACAACTAAATCATAAATTTTACGTTCTTTATCTGTGAAAGCGGAGAAGTTAACGTATCCTTCAGTCGGAATAATTGCGTGATGATCACTTACTTTACTATCATCAACAAATGACTTATTAGACTTGATAGGCTTTTGTAATACTTTATGTGCTAAAGGACGGTACTCTCCAACTCCGCACGCCTTTAGACGCTCTGGAAGTGTTCCAACGATATCAGATGAAATATAGCGTGAATCTGTACGTGGGTACGTTAGCACTTTATGTTGCTCATACAATTTCTGCATGATGTTTAATGTTTCTTTTGCAGAGTAACCGAACTTTTTATTTGCATCACGTTGTAACTCAGTTAAATCGTAAAGACCAGGAGAGAATGACTTCTTCTGTTTTTTATCAATTTCCACAACAGTAGCATTATGCTTATCTAAACCTTTTACAATATCATCAATTTTTTCTTTATTAAAACTGCGGCTATTACCGTTAGCATCTTGCCAAGTTAGCTTTAACGGATTTGTCGTTTGTGCTTCGATGCCGTAGTAAGTTTGAGCTTTGAAGTTCTTTATTTCATCTTCACGATTAGCGATCATAGCGACAGTAGGTGTTTGCACACGGCCGCAATTCAGCTGAGCATTAAAGCGAGTCGTTAAAGCGCGAGTCGCGTTAAGACCGATATACCAGTCAGCTTCTGAACGTGCAACTGCTGAAGCGTATAAATTGTCGTATGCTTTACCTGGTTTTAAATTAGCGAATCCATCTTTAATCGCTTTATCAGTAACAGAAGAAATCCATAGACGTTTGATTGGTTTGTTAACTCGAACCTTATCAATAATCCAACGAGCGACTAATTCTCCCTCACGTCCAGCATCTGTCGCTACAATAATGTCATTTACATCTTTTCTAAGAAGCTGACTCTTCACAGCATTAAATTGTTTCCCTGTTTGTTTAATAACCGTTAATTTCAAACGCTCAGGTAGCATTGGTAAATCCTCTAAATTCCACTTTTTATATTTCACATCGTAGCTTTCTGGATCTGCTAATGTAACGAGATGACCTAAAGCCCAAGTTACAATATATTTACTACCTTCAAGGTAGCCGTTTCCTTTTTTATCGCACTTTAGCACGCGAGCAATATCACGTGCAACGGAAGGTTTTTCAGCGATTATAACGCTTTTTGACATATTAAAAACATCCTTTCAAATTTCCATACGTTAACTATAGCATACATCTTCTTGAGATTCAGTTTCACTCCAGGTTTGAACGTTTTTTAGTGGTATGAACAAAATTGTTTGAAATCAAATGATGGCGATAGAACATAATCGTCACGATGATGAGACTAGGAGAAATAGATACGTATTTATCCCGCATTAACGGGCAGTAAGACCCCTACCTCAAAATTCAGCGGAAGCAAAGAAGTTAGGTAGGGGATCAACTGCCCATAAAAGCCCGATTGGTTCA
>NZ_BOQB01000224.1 GCF_018332475.1 Bacillus sanguinis
AAAATTGCGAATAAAAATAAACTAATATATAGGGGGTCTTCCTTTTAACAGAATAAGACCTCCTATGCCATTTATCCCGCTTTAATGGGCAGTAAGACCCCCACCTCAAAATTCAGCGAAAGCAAAGAATTTAGGTGGGGGTCGGGCTCCCATAAAAGTCCGATTGGTGAGGGCTAATAATCAGTGGGGCATGAAGAAAACCCCCACTGATTAAAGTATCACTTTATTTTGTAATTTAGTTGATCTAAAAACTTTTCCTCCAAGACATGAATACCTACATACAAATTTCATATTACGGATATGATTCGATCAAACATAAAACGATTCAGAAAGGAAGAATAATATGGAATGCATAAAAATGACGAAATGGAGTTGGTATCATGTGAAAACTAGTGAGCTTGAAAAACTTTCTTCTATAATCCCTCGTGATGTAACATCTTATTTCTCTCAATTTATAAAGAAAATAAGTTCTCCTTGTGAAAATGGATTATATGTTTATACGTTATCACCAAGTCAAACTTGTGTATATGGTTCGTTTTTATATGATCAAGATAAAAAGGACGCCAAAATTCAAAAATTTCTTCATTATTTCGTAGCTCATGGAATATTAATAACGGTTCAGGAAAAAGAGGAAGAGGATTTCCAAAAATTAATACATAATTCCTCTTTTAGTGTGAAAAATTGTAATAGTTCCGCTGAAGGATTATGTGCTATCTTATCAATGTTTATATCTCACTACTTGCGAAAGGTTGACTATTTCGAAAACAATTTCAGAAATGTATTATGGGATTTTTATCATCATAATAACATAGCAGTTTTAGAAAGAATCTATCATATTCGTCATGAATTATTTATGAACACACATGTGTTTCGCTTAATACAAGAAGTATTACAAGGCCTGGAGGAAGCGTGGTTAGAAAATATAACAAAAACTCTTTGTTATAAACAAACATACTTGAAATTAGAGCGTGGATTACAACTCGTTAAAGAGTACCAAGAAGAATTAGACACGATGATTCATTTACAAGAAGTTGTTTCTTCTCATCGTGGGAATGAAATTATGAAGGCTCTTACTGTATTAACTGCTGTAAGTACGCCTTTGACGGCCTTAGGAGCATTGTGGGGGATGAATTTTAAATACATGCCTGAACTAGAATGGAAATATAGCTATTTAATCGCTCTCTTATTTATTATTTTTACAACAGGGGGTATGTATTTGTATATGCGAGTGAAAGGATGGACAGGTGATTTATTACGAGTAAAGAAAAAGAAATCTTTTTTTAAATCTAATTAATCCTGTTTATAAAAAATAGGATAGATATTAATCTAGATATAGGGTTAGTAATATTTATTAATTGAGGTAGTATCATATCTCCATCAAGTTAAAGTTTTGATGTCCCCGCATTTAAAAAGATGCTCTTGGATAAATCCAGGAGCATCTTTTTAAATGCG
>NZ_BOQB01000225.1 GCF_018332475.1 Bacillus sanguinis
CAATCCATTGAAAACACAAATAATCAATTTCATTACATAAATTATTATGTATAGATTCTAATGCGATTCGGGTATTACTTGCCCGATTAGCAACTTCTTCTAGCATTTCAGGTGTCACTTTGATTTGAACCATTTCTTTCCTCCCTTTCCCCAATTAAAATTATGAGATAAAAAGAAAAAAATGTAAATACAGAAACTTTAGATTAGTATAATAATGTATATATAAAATAAAATCTGCTTAATTGCAACTAGAACCTATGTGTATGTGAAATAAAGTTAGTAAAATAAAAGAGCATCCCAAAACGGAAATGCCCTTTTATTTCAGGTTTAAATTACACCCATTTCTTTTAACATATGAATTAAACTATTATAGAAGTATTCACATGCTTCTGTCTTACAATTAAATATCTTAATATTACTCTTTGTCCCTCGCTCACTATAATATTTTACATTCTTTTCGAAGATATTTAATGAACTCACACTTGGTAAATTTACATCTCCTCGAACCATTTTGCCTCGTTGTTTTTAGATTTTCGTATCCTCATCAAACTTCTTTACCAGTTAAATTATCAACAAATCTTATTTTTCCATTTTCAGAAACTAATTGTAAATCACTACCTATTGGTAGTTCGTATATTCCCAGAATAGCCGGTTCAATATTTGCTACAGTATTAAAATCACACACTACTAAATTATCAGGATTATTAATGTAATTATCATCATCAATTTCTGAAAAAAATCTCCAACCATTATCTACCGCATCTATTGATTGCTCTCTCAATATCCATTTCAATTTTCCTGTTTCATTTATTATATTTTTTGAAACAATACAGGCCCCAGCTTTTTCAATAAATTCAATAGGCTCTTTTTGATTCATATTTTTCCATCCTTTCAATTAAACTTGATCTATATGGGAATTTTCTAGCGTATTCAATAGCTGAAAATCCTGTACTATCTTTTTAACTATTTCATTTCATTTTTAATAAAGAAAACAGCCCCAATAAGCGTATTAACACTTAATGAGGCCACTTTATTCACACTATTAATTATGGAACGTCGGTTTATAGAACGAACGATTATCAAGTGCAAAGACACGTTCTGTGTATTCGCCTGGTTTTGTGCGTCCTAATGCACGGTCCATCATGTTCATTTTTGCATCTAAGTTATCGATGTAGTGCAGAATTTCTGCTTCTTTTACTAATGGTGGTTTCGGGCTACCCCATTCTGCTTTTCCGTGGTGAGAAAGGACGATGTGTTGAAGAATTAATACTTCTTCTGCATCGATTTGCAGCTCGTCTGCTGCTTTCCCAATTTCGTTCACCATAATAGAAATGTGACCTAATAAATTTCCTTCTAACGTATACGTTGTAGAAATTGGGCCAGATAGTTCGATTACTTTACCAAGGTCATGTAAAATAACGCCTGCATATAGTAAGTCTTTATCTAATGATGGATATAGATTTGAAATAGCTTTCGCTAAATCAAGCATCGATACGACGTGATAAGCTAGTCCAGATACGAACTCATGATGGTTCTTAGTCGCTGCTGGATAGTCTAAAAATTCGTTTTGATGCTTATTTAATAAATGTCTTGTTAGACGTTGAATGTTTGGATTTCTCATTTCAAATATGTATTGCGTAATTTTCTCGACCATATCTTCTTTTTTCACTGGCGCTTTTTCTACGAAATCTGAGATGTCTGTTACTTCATTTTCATTCGCAACTCGGATTTGTTTCACACGTAATTGAATACGCCCTTTGTAGTTTAGAATGTCACCAGCTACTTTAACGATTGTTTCCGCTACATATTGTTTCTCAACTTCTGGTGATACGTCCCATAGCTTCGCTTCAATATCTCCACTTGGATCTTGTAAGATTACTGTTAAAAACGGCTTTCCATTACTTGCTAGACCTTTTGTCGCTGTTTTAATTAACAAGAAAACATCGACTTGTTCACCAACTTCATATTCTGCAATTTTCTTTTTCATTCGAATTCCTCCACCATATCAGTTACTTTTAGTATAGCACACTACAACTCATTTTCTTTACGCTTACGCACTAATTTTATAATCTGTTTTTCTGTAAAATACGTTAGTAAATGCGCATGACATGTAAAGAAGATGACTTGCCTATCTTTCGCAATTTCCTTTATAAGTTCAATCGTACGATTTGTCCTTACTGCATCAAAATGCACGAAACTATCATCAATAATAAACGGATAATCATGCTCAAATGTTTTCGCTAATGCAAATCTTAGCGATAAATATAACTGCTCTGCTGTCGCTTGGCTTAGTTCATGACTATAAAAACGCATACCGTCGTTACGCTCGACAATGAACGGCTCTGCCTCTGACGGCGAAAAGATTTTACTATACCTTCCGCCCGTTAAATAGACGAAATACTCTTCTGATTTTTGTAAAATACGAGGAAGATGTACTTCGTGATAATATTGCTTCGTTTTCGTTAACACTGTCTTTGCGGCCGCATACGCAGCCCACTTCTTCACTTGTTCACGAACTTGCGCTTTTTTCATTTCCCATTCGTGTAATAAATCACCGTACGTACTTCCTTCTTCTAAATTCGCAATTTCCATACGATGCTGTGCAATACGCTCTGTCAGTTCTTTTTCCTTTGTAAGACAGTTTTGCGCAGTTGTCATTTCTTGCTTTAATTTTTCATCATAACCGTCAGCTTCATAATGTTCAGCTAATGATAAACTCGTTAAACGCTGTTCTAATAGATCAATTTGCGGTAATAAACGCCCTACTTGCTTCTCAGCATCTTCACGTTTTTCCGCTAGTTTACCTGCTTCTAAAAACATCTCTTCATCAGTAGCATGTGCGATATGCCATAAACTATCTCGTTCTACTAACATTTGTTTCAATTGCTCTTGCATAAACGCATATTCTTCTTGCCATTCCGCCAGTTTTTCTTTTAACTGCTTACAAGTTTGGCGCTTTTCTTTCTCATTTTGCATACGACTTTGTGCCTCGTGCAGCTTACTATACTCCGCACTACCGATAACAGTTTCTAGTTTATGTTCAAAATGCGAAATCATTTCATATAATGAAGATTTCCGAGCGCCTTGTTTCTCTAACTCACGATATAATTGCTGCATCTTTTCCATACGCTCAAACGCCGGCAATATGTGCGCATACGTATAAAAATCAGGGAACGTATAGCGCATTTTATACACATTTACTTGTTCGCTCGTGCGGAATGTTTCTCGCTCCCATTCCTCATACGATGAAACGACTTTATCATACGCTCGTTCCATTTGCTGTAACTTATACGACTCACGCTCAAATAGCTTACGAATCTCTTCATCTTTTTCTAACTCATAGCGTACAGACATCGCTTCTTCACTTTGTCTCCCGCCAGCACTTTGCTGAAGAGTAAGAAGCTCTTCTTGTAGCCCGCTTGACGGATCTTTATATAAAACGAGGGCAAGAACAATCGCTACAAAAACAATGACACTAATAAATAACAGCAGGCGGTTATCTATAAATAAGCTTGTAAATAAAACGACTGTGTTAATAAGAAGTAATAGAAGACAAATTCTTTGCCACTGTTTTTTCTTTTGCATAGCCGCGCCTGCTTTTTCCTCATACTTGCGCTTCATTCTCTCTGCGCCCATACCGATAAACGCCGCATCTTGGAACGACTTCTCTTTCTCAGCTAACGTATTTCGCTCTTCATCCGCTAACATTTGTTGCTTAATCTGCCTTATATTTTCTTCTTGTTCTTCTAACTGCTCCTGCGCTACTTTAAAACGATCATCAAGCTGTGCTTTTTGCGTTTCTAATTCGCGCGCCTTTTGCACTGTTTGCGTAATTAACTCTTTCGTTGCCAAACTCATATCAAACGAAAGAACTGTTTCTTTTTCAAAAGTAGCACCGATTTGTTGCTCTAGTTCTGTCAGTTCTTCTTTTATATTCGTAATCGTTCCTGTCATATCACGCATTTCTTGACGTGCATTTTCGTAAGACATATGCTGCATACGAAGTTCTTCTACATAACTTTCTTTTTGTAAAAACTCTTCATCTATTTGAATCGATTCCATTTCCGATTGCACGTTCTCTATTTTTTTATGAAGTGAATCAACTTGCAACTGAAGCGGCTCCATTTTTGCCTTAATCGCTTCATAACGCGCCATTCCGTTTACAGGAAACTGCCCGTTCTCATTTTCTAACACTTTCTCATGCGCACGCTTTTCAATAACGAGAGGCTCTAGCGCTGCTAATATTTCATAATCTTGCTTTCGTTTTTCTGCACTCTCTTTTTCCACGCGAACAGTAGCTAGTTTCTCTTCACTTTCTTTTAGCTGCTCCACTTGCTTTTCATACGTACCAATTTTCCCTTGCCACTCTTTCATCTTCTCTTCAAGTTTCTTCATCTCTTGTAGTGAGACATTAATTTCTGGTTTACGCCCGCTCGGTTTAAAGCGTTGATCCATTTCTTTTTCTAGCTTTTTATCTAGCTGCAATAACGCATCACTTCCGACTGCGCTTGCTGAAAATAAATAATTGCCGATATCCGATTCGCCAAGCTGATGAATATTTTGAAGGCCGTGCATATCAAAAGAAAAGACTGATTCAAATAAACTTTCATTCATCCCGCTTAATATATCGTGTAAAATTTCCTCGCCGCCCGTTTTCCCGTCTTCAAAATAAACGGTCACCTCGCCAGCTGCCGTTTTTGGCAATCGTTCAATTTTCAAACGTCCGTACTTCTCTGTTTGTACAGTCATCGCACCGCCATACTTGCCGCCTTCTTTCGGCTCATAACGGCGCTGTCCTCTCGTTGGAAAACCGAATAAAATACTTTTCATAAATGAGCGAATTGTCGATTTCCCCGCTTCATTTTCACCGTATAAAACAGTCAGCATTGACAGATCCATTTCCACATTTTCTAATTTTCCATACCCATAAATATGGAGTTTTTCAATTCTCATTTCTTATCCCTCTCTTGCTGGAATAATTGCTCTAAAATAATATTTTCCGCTTCCTTTTGAATCTCTTTCTTCTCTTCTTCTGTAAAAGATTCAATACTATTACGCGCTACAGGAGATGTCCAAATCGTGCGCAATACGCCGTCCATATTCGTGAAAGCTTCTAACTCCTTCAGCACACTACCGACGAAATGATTTTCCTCTTTCAAACGCTCGATTTCCGCAAAAGAAACCGTCTCGTTCTTCCACTTCATCGCATATACAAAGTCTTTTCGCTCTTCGCCCGCTGCTAAAATATGAAAAATCTCTTCCACACGTTTTTCATCACGTAAATAAGGAGAAAGTGGCCCCTGACCTGTAAATACGACAGTTAAAAGCGTCCCTTCTTCTTCTCTTCGGCATTCATTCATCGCACTTGATATCACAGTCATAAGTTCATCGACAGTTTCCAGTCCATCAATATTCACTTCTATCTCATCCCACACAACATCTGCCGTATGGAAAAATGAACATTGCGTTCCTTGTTTCGTAAGTTCAATCAGATACGCACCCTTCTCGCCCGTTTCCTTACGATGACGTCCTTGTATATTACCTGGATAAATGATGTATGGCTCCTCTGATAAAATTTCACGTTTATGTATATGGCCAAGAGCCCAATAATCAAACTGCTTTTCTTTCAGCTCACGAATTTGAAACGGTGCATAGCGATTATGCTCTGCATCTCCTTCCACACTTCCGTGAAGCATACCAATATGAAAAGGCGCATCACTCATTTTCGTATACTGCGCTGTCATATTATCCGTTACCGCTTGCTGCAAATAACTAAATCCGTAAATAGAAGCGAATAACTCACCATTTTTATAAAAGGATTTCTCTTCTACATAAGGCTCCGTAAACACATGAACATTTTCCGGAAACTCAATTGCTGCCCAGCTTCCCCCTAAATGATCGTGGTTACCGTGAATAATAAAAACAGGGATATCGTACTGCGAAAGTCTCTTCATTTGCTCGCGCACAAACACTTGCGCCCTCAAACTTCTCGTCTCCGCATCATACAAATCCCCGGCTAGTAATACGAAATCAACGCGCTCTTGAATCGCTTTATCAATAATACGTTCGAACGATTCAAACGTACTCTGCTTCATTCTCTCCCAAACAGACTGCGGTACATTCATCTCCATCCCTTTAAACGGACTATCCAAATGCAAATCAGCCGCATGTATAAACTTCACTTGTTTCACAAATAACGATCCTTTCTTTTTCCGTACTTTACTACGAATAGTAAATCTAGTGTCCATAAAACTTTCTCTCTATTTTACCACGCAATGTCATATATTTCTTTGCATATTCTAATGATTTATGCCAAAATAGTTATAAGATTCTGATTTTTATTATTGGAGGGAATTTTCATGGGAGTATACGTTCTAACAGTCTTTGAAAAAGATGGTTCTAAAGCATTAGACGAATCATTCGAGGCGGCAACTGAAAAAGAAGCGAAAGCAAAAGGTGAATCTATTTTACAAGAAAAAGGATTGTATGAAAAAACACATCGCTGTACATCTACTGCAGGTAAGCTCGTTTTATTCCAGCGCTAAAAAAAGAAGCGTCATCCGCTTCTTTTTCACTCTACTATATCTTCGTCACACCACGTAAACACCACATCTAGAATGCGATTACCGATACGTACGCGTTTATTCCATTTTCCTGTTTGGATCTGATGTTGCAATTCTGCTTTCATCTTTTCCGTCCAGTCGTGAATCGTTTCACTACCGTCGTACGGATATACGCCTGGAAACTCTTTCTGCAGTAGATGCAAGCTCTCTGCATCAAAATGAAAATGATAGAAGTAGTTTGCTGTTAGCGATGGTTCTTGCAATTGTAAAAAATGATCATCAATTTGCTTTCTATTTCTATAGAAAGTAAAGATATTCACTTTACCGCTCGTAATTTGGTCAATTTGAATTTCGTGCTTCTCTATAATCACGTCTTGTCCACCTCGTTGTATACTATCTTTAGTATATATGTCTTTTGCAACAAAGTTAACCATTTTCGCGCGAAATTCATTTCCTTCATTATATTACCTGTACCTCCATACGCAATCAGAACAAACAAAAACAAAGTTGAAGGGGAGCGATCACATGTATTTCGGAAGCAAAGGTTGGTATGTAAAAGAACTTAAAAAATTAGGTATCCGTACTTATGAAGGTAAAAAACTAGAATCGTATCGTACGCATGTGTTATCTAGTTTACTTGAGAGAATGAAGAAAGCTTCGGCTTAATAGGTTTAGGAAGCAGCTACGGTTGCTTCCTTTTTATTTAGCGGTGGAAAGAAATAATCCTATCTTGAACATTCTACCTTTACCGTTATACTCTCTTGATAAAAACCACCCATTATCAACTGAATCTCTATTACTAAATCCCCTCCCAGATAATCATTCGTGTATATTTTAAACTTCCCATACTTATTGACCCGTCCGCTTCCAACATACATATCTCCACTTGTTATGACAATTGTTGAATGAGGTTCTGCACGGCCCAACACACAATTATCATCATATTCGACAGAATCTATCGTTATTTTTTGATGCATATTATTAATTGGACCTATGCATTTCTTTTTATATAAGTTAACATTGCTCTTTTCTGAAGAGAAAGCAATATTCCCTAGCCAACTAAACCTATCAAATGTAGTAATAGGTAGAAACATCTAAGCTAACTCCCCCATTCTTTCTTCTCGTTTTTATCGACTACAATCTTTTGATGAACTTACAGTAATACGTTCTATATTAAGATAAAAAAATATCCTTTTTTCCAGTTAATTTCGCACTGTTAATTTGTACAGAATACATAGAATACTTTTTTTCACCCCAGATGCAATAACAACGCTACACAAAATAATCCACAATCCATTAAGTGTAACTCCACCTTCAAATATGTTAGTAATAATTATGTTACCAATTATTAAAAGAATCCATGAAATGGAATACTGTTTTCTATTTTTAATATATAAAATTCCATCCTCATAACAGACTGTAATTCCCCCACTTTGCCAAACACCAATAGCGAAAGAAATAAGCGTAACTGCCAGTAACTCTGCTTGTAAATCTCTAGTCATTGGTTGCGGCGCCGTATAAGTAATAATCCCTATCATCATTAGAAAAGTTATAATATCTATCCAGTTTAATTTTCTTTGTTTGCTTTGCAGCCAGATAAAGAAAATTACTACAGAAATTAAAAACAAAGTTGTCATTTAATTATTCTTCTTCCTTTCCTACATTAGAAACATCTGTAATTGTAATGCAATTAGATTGTTCTTAAATCGCTCACACTTTCTGAAGCATAACATGAGAAAGAAATAAAAAAATCGTACAAAAGGGCAGGCCTATAATGTACGATTGGGCATATATAATATTTTAAAAATGAATTAACTTCCTTTCAATAGATACAGCTACTGCTTCTGACCGTGAATTAACACCTAATTTATTGTATATATTTGTTAAATACGCTTTTACCGTTCGCTCAGCTATCCCCATATCGAATGCAATTTCTTTATTCTTATATCCGCGCGCAATAGCTTTTAACACAAACAATTCTTTTTCTGTTAAATTGTTTCCTTCAACCTTATCAGTATGTATTTCTTTCCTTTTATAATTCACTATCTTTTCCATAATAGTCGGTTGTAGTAAAATCTCACCTCGAATAGCTGCCTCCAATGTTCGAAACAAATTCTCACGATCTGTGTCTTTTAGCAAATATCCTTTTGCTCCTAGCTCGATTCCCTTTAACATTAATTCATCTTCGTTATAAGTAGTTAATATAATAATCGGCGTCTGATTTTCTTTTTTATTCAAAGCCTCGATTGTTTCTAAGCCACTCATTTTAGGCATATTTAAATCCATTAAAATAACATCAGGTCTCTTTTTTTCTATGAAAGAAAGGGCTTCTTCTCCGTTTGCAGCCTCACCTATAATCTGAAATGAATCACTCGTTTCTATTATTAATTTTAGACCTTCTCTTACAACGAAATGATCATCTACAATTAATACGTTATGCTTCATGGCCATCTCCTTCTTTATTTATAGGCACTTGAATATACACTTTCGTACCCTTCATCTTTTCACTTACTATATGTATTTCTCCCTTAATCAATCGAACACGCTCATTTAAACCAATTAAACCATAATGTCCAGGATTCTTGCCGATATATCTAGTGTCAAAACCAATTCCATTATCTTCAACTTCAATAGTAAGCTGTTCAAGATCACTGATATATTCAACTTTTAAATGTACATCTGTGGCCTGTGAATGTTTTGCGATATTCGTTAAACATTCACTAATTACATATAAACAGTGCTCTTTTACTAAGTTTGAAATATGCGGGGGACTTTGAATAGTAAATCTCACTTGTATAGATGTAGCCTCAGAAAAACGTTGAATCTCTTCCTCTACTGCTTCATTAAATGAATTAGTAGTATGACGCAAATCATCAATAACCAACCTTGCATCATGTAAAGTTTGTCTCGCCCTTATCATAGTTTGTTTCATAATCTCTTGAGATCGTCCTGTATTCCCTTTCTGCATATGGGCATCTATTGCTTCCAATTGCATAATTAAGCTAGCTAAACCTTGCGCTAACGTATCATGTAAATCTCTTGCCATTCGCTGTCTTTCATTAGCTAATGTCAATTCTTCTACTCTCATATATGCAGACTCTAACTCTTGAAGATAGCTCTGTATACGATTCCGTGCATCATATTGCTGTTTATTAATATAAGAAAAAGGAATAATAATTGCTAACACTAACAGAAACATAGAGATAAGAATAGCTAATTTATTCACACCATAATTTATACTAATTGCAGTACAAAATATTGCATACATAAGAGTAAAAACTGCTATTACTTTAAATATATTGTGATAAACATATAGACTTTGGGCAATTAAAATAGGGGTTAATCCAACAAAAATTGCTATCGAAGCATTTGATGCAATGAATGCAGCCAAAAACACAATGAACAGTTGTACAAAAAAGAAATATAACAATTGCCTATTCCTTAATGAACTAGCATACCAATGAAAAACAGTATGAATAACAATGACCATTGTAAAGAAGAAACTATCCATCGAGAGAATATTATTACGAAATTCTAAAAGCAGTGAAGCTATATATACGAGTGTAATCCATAAAACAATAAACCTTCTCGGAATAAATACCGCTTCCAATACATTTTTATCCAAATCCGTATTTGAATTTATTTTTTTCATATTCGACCTCCACCATTATATTATACAAGATGCAGCTTACATTTTGATAAAGTGAAACTTTAATCAGTGGAGCTTTTGTCTATCCCCATTGGTTATTAACCCTCACCAATTGTACTTTTACAGGCAATCCCCCACAAATAGCGAGATAAATTATTAATTCCTCCTTATCCTCATTACTGAATACAAATATGAAATATTGCATATCGAAATGCATTGATGTATTTGTAAGCGCTTACTATAATAGGTGTATAAAGATTCATTACATCTTACCATTAAAAAAGGAGGCACTCATATGGAAATCGCAATGGCAGTTTTAAAATTTGTAGGTGGGGTAATTCCATTAGTTCAAGAACTTTTAAAAGCATTTATGTAAGATTATTATTCAGCAATTATCTATAAGAGTTATCATACAAATGATCTGTATATCAAAAACAAATTGATACACAGATCATTTGTGTGAGAAAACTTCAAACGAAAATTATGTACCCCAGCAGAATAATAATGATACATCTATCTCAAGTTGGAAAAAGACGCTCACAAGAGCGCCTTTTTTTATATTACTATATACCTAATAACTTGTTTAGAAAATCGATTCTACAATACTACATAATTAATATATCTGTTTAAAGCTTACACAATCAAAATCCCCCTCAAAGAAAGAAGATTTTCTGTTCCCTTTTATTTAGTACTAATGAAATAATTACTCAAACTAAAAATGCTATAATAAAGCCAATCAAACTAAGGGGGCAAATTACTTTGCACGGAACATGCATCCAATTTCACAAGTTTGGCAACCCAAAAGATGTATTACAAGTTGAATATAAAAATATAGAACCATTAAAAGAGAATGAAGTGCTAGTTCGTATGCTAGTCAGACCGATTAATCCGTCTGACTTAATTCCAATAACGGGAGCGTACGCACATAGAATTCCTTTACCTAACATACCTGGTTATGAAGGTGTTGGTATTGTAGAAGATGTTGGCGCGGGCGTTACGAGAGACCTGATCGGTAAACGTGTTTTACCATTACGCGGAGAAGGTACTTGGCAGGAGTATGTGAAGACATCAGCTGATTTTGTAGTCCCTATTCCTGATTCTATTGATGATTTTACAGCGGCACAAATGTATATTAATCCTCTTACGGCGTGGGTTACTTGTACAGAAACGTTAAACTTACAGAGTAATGATGTTTTATTAGTGAATGCTTGCGGATCCGCTATTGGACATCTATTTGCGCAGTTATCACAAATTTTGAATTTCCGACTCATTGCAGTGACAAGAAATAATAAACATACAGAGGAATTACTTCAGCTTGGTGCCGATTATGTAATAGATACTTCCACTGCCCCGCTTCACGAAACAGTTATGGAATTAACAAACGGGCTCGGTGCAGATGCTGCGATTGATTCTATCGGAGGGCCGGATGGAAATGAATTAGCTTTCTCCTTACGTCCAAACGGGCACTTTTTAACAATCGGTCTTCTATCAGGAATACAAGTGAACTGGGCCGAGATTGTCACGAAAGCAAAAGTGCACGCGAACATATTTCATTTACGACATTGGAATAAAGAGGTTTCACCATATAAATGGCAAGAAACGTTTCGTCACTTAATTCGCTTAGTTGAAAATGAGCAATTACGTTTTATGACGGTACATTCTACATATGACTTAGCGGATGTGCAAGCGGCGGTTGATGTTGTGCAGTCTGCTGAGAAAACGAAAGGAAAAGTGTTTTTGACGAGTTATTAACTACAATGGGGGCAGCCTTTTTGATCGGCCTTTTAAATAGACTAGATAGTACGTTTAGGAATACCCAATTGTAAGTATCTGGTATAATCCTATTAAAAGGTGAAAGGAGACCCTAATATGTGGTTACTTACAGCAATTGCGCCTGTTTTAATAGCTGGGGGAATTGTAGTATATGTGATTGGAAGGCTTAAACATAAATATAACAACGGTACATTAGGTAAGAAAAAATCAAAAAAAGCTCAAGTTTTATTGGATAGCTTCATACCTATAGGAATGCTTGTTGGCTGTATAATCGGTTTGATTTTCGGTATGTTTTTCCCGGACTTCTCCCTGCTTTCAGTTAGTTTAGGATCTGGAATAGGCTATTTATTTGGTTATTTCGCCTATGAAATTTATAGTAAGACAGGCAACAATTTTTCCTAATCCAAAAAGAATAAGCAGGACAGTATATAGTAGTCATATAAAATATGTACTGTCCTTTATTTTTGCATCAACACTATCACCTTACCTTCCACATCCTATACACCCTTTTTATTGATTTTCCTCTCCTCCCTCTTTTGCATATCCGCTTTTTTGTTTTCATTGGATCTATATCCAAAGTAAAGTAGCGCACATGTAATAACTGAACCTACAATGTAGCCTAAAAAACACCCTAACCAAAACATAATGTAATCGCCTCCATTCATTATAAATTTTATGTAATATAACGCTTTACATGCTCAATCGTTTATTTCTATAAACTATACACTCTCTAAACCTATTCATACCATTATTTCTCTCCTTACCTCAAATAACAATTTTATTATTTGTCACAATGTTAACACCTTCGTTAAACATATATAAAGATTGCTGTATTTTTTACTTTTCTCTTTGAAAACAATATATGCTACATTTGAGATAAGCAAGTGTTTCAGCTTATTTTCAAATTCCCATACAATACCCCTCACGAAATGCTAGGAGCAATCCTAGCATTTTTTACAATAATGTTTTGCTCATTTTAAAAATATGTACAGTATAGTTTTTTCAACTTATAGCTCGCCGCCATTATCTTATTTTTTCCCACTTATAACACTCCATCAGCTCTTCTTCATGTTAATTTTAGTCATGAAACAAAAAAATCCCCTCAAAGCATAAACTTCAAGGGGTGAGCCTGTTTTTTCATTTACTTATATACGTACAGCTGTACCACTTACAGCAACCATTAACATTCCATCACGAACAACTTCATAATCTACGTCAACGCCAACGATAGCGTTCGCACCTTTTTGTTTTGCAAGTTCTTTCATTTCATCCATTGCGATATCACGAGCTTCTTTTAGTTTGCTTTCGTAAGAACCAGCACGACCACCGACAACATCACGAACAGAAGCGAATAAATCGCGGACAATGTTTGCACCCATAATAGCTTCACCATTTACAATATCGATATACTCAATAATCTCTTTACCTTGAATTCCAGACGTTGTTGTTACAATCATGACTGACACTCTCCTAATAAGTTGTAGTTTGAATAAGCTTTCTTATGTCTTTATTATGACATGGAACAAGCAACGAATCTATTGAATTACCTTACAGGAGTGTGACAATTTTGTAAGAATAAAGCGCCTATTATGTTTAATAAAGCGCTTCAATATTCGGATACATAAACGATTCTCTATTTTCTTTCCAATCCTTTTCTACTTCTTTAAAAGTTGGTCGCCCTAATTCTTCCTTGTTTTTCTGTTTACGAAACCATTTCTTCACATACTTCTCTCCATTTTTATTTTGAACTGTGCAAAGGAAACTATTACTACTATCCTTTACTATTTTTACAATCACGAAAAGACACCTCTTCCCTTTTAAACTTGATCTTTTACTATAAGCCCTTTCTCTCTTATAGTCATACGACTCCTCGGCCGCGCCAAAGTTGTAAGATCAAAAAACGATATTCACTATGTTTAATATATGACATGCATATTATTTAAAGAAATCGGAGTTATACGCATTATGCTTATCAAATATTTTATAAATTTCTAACTTATCATCTAATTTTGCATCTACTAAAATTAATATATTTCCATCATAAATGTATTCTTCATATTTCTTAGCATGTTCTTCTGGGATTCCTAAGCCGATAAATGCTCCTATTAAACTTCCAGCTCCTCCGCCAATACCGGCTCCACCAATAGCTGCTGCGATCGGTCCTGCTGCTACAATTGGGCCCATTCCAGATACGGCAAGCACACCAAGACCTGTTAATAAACCACCGAGTCCGCCTGCTACTCCTCCTGCTACAAGCCCTGTTGCTGAAAAGATATCTGCTTTATGTGCAGTTTCGCTATTCACTTTTTCACCCGATTTTTCTTCCAGATGTTCAATTTCCTTTTGATCCTTCGCAATAGCTGAAATGTTATCTGCCGGGTATCCTTTATCCTTTAATTCATTAATAACGAACGCCGCATCATCAATTGTTCTAAAAACACCTACTATTTTTCTATCTACATTCATAACTAGTAACCTCCTAAAGTTTTATATAATGTATCTTTATCTTTCTT
>NZ_BOQB01000226.1 GCF_018332475.1 Bacillus sanguinis
AATGACTCGTCTTTTTTGTATGCTTTCATACCTCTATTAATTGCATGCTTAACTCCTTCTAAATAGGCGAATCCATGCTTTTTATCTGGTTCTAAGTAAGTACCTTCTGCCCATTCATTCCACGCATTAATAAATAAAAACTCACTATTATAAAGGGAGAACGTACGGTGAATTTGCTTGCTTAAGTATATCGTGAACTTTTCAGGAGTAGAGCCTACAAAAATGCTGCTATTTAAGTCCTTGCGGCGTGCTGTGTTGTCCCAGTCAACAAAGGCACCTGGAAATGTTTTTTTCTCTGTAGGAGATCGCTTTAGTATATACATCCACACTTTATCATAATCCCAAGCGTTTATTTGTTTACCAGATTCATATATTATTTTATTTATGTCTGAAGAGCTATCATGAGCAATTGTATAAAAAGGTTCGAATTGAATGCTAGCACTGAATCCGTTTATATTAGGAATTGGAAAGCTGTTTAATGTTTCTACAAAGTATATACCTTTCAAACCATTTTCTTGTGCGAGTGTATTCCAGTAATTCAGCATTTGCTCACAATGAGGGATATGCCCAGGACGATAAATAATGAATAGTGGTTTATCATCTATATGGATATATCTCTCATCTTGGAAAGCTTGTAATAAATACTCAAAGTGTTCTTTCCAATCCGATAATTCTCCATAGTTTTGAGGCATTAATATATGACTATCAAGACCATCCCAAGTTTTTGTCCACGGTTCATTTGCCCAAGAAAGGCAAAATGGAAAATCTGGTTCCTTCGTCTTAAGTACCTCATTAAAGGGTGTCTCCAATAGCCTCTTCCCTTTAAACCAGTAATGGTAATAACAAAAACCATATATGCCATGTGCTTTGGCGATTTCTGCTTGCCATTTTCTTACGGATGGGATGGTTAAGTCATAATAAAAATCTTGATAAGGTTCTCTAGGTTGATAATGTCCTGAAAATAAAGGTCGTGTACTTTTCGTATTTGTCCATTCAGTAAAACCTTTCCCCCACCATCGGTCATTTTCTTTTATTTGATGAAACTGTGGTAAGTAAAAAGCGATTATTTTCAAAGTATATCCCCCTTATGTTCTTCGTAGTTCAAGTGGTGGGAAGTTACTTTTGATTTTGGGATCCAGTTTAAAGCGCGCGAAATGTTATTTACTTACTTTGTTTATGCTACATAATGAATTCTTTTGTCCAGTTTGCCTGATATGGAAATCTTTGATGATTTAATATATACGGCTGAGATACAAAATGATCTTCATTATACAATGAGCGAAAAGAGTTAATCTTTTTGGAGAACAAATAGAGCTTGGGGTAATCGGTTTGCATCGTCAAAAAAGTCCCGTAACTTTAAATACTTCTCATAGTGATTTTTAATATAAGTTCTAGGTATAACAGTTTCACCGTAAAAACTACTATTTCTAACATCTCCTGCCCCTGTAGGACTGTGAACGAAATTTCCGCTTTCATAATCCGAGATGGCACGATTTATATCTGGAAAAGCTTGAGATAAAGTTTTATGCCACCCCGTTTGAATTAATTCAGGGTGTTCCTTGAATTGTTGACAGAAATCGAGAAAATAGCGTGCTTGTGTTGTGGCGATGAAGATTCCACCTGGACGAAGAATTCTTGAAAATTCCTTTATCCAATTTTCTGCAGTTTCTTCGGATAAATGTGAGAATACAGAATAAGCGAATATAATGTCTAATGAATTGTCATTAATAAATTCTACAGGAGGTTGTGGGGAAACTGTTTTATATTTGCCTCTTCCTAACGTTTCGTTACAAAGATTAATCATTACAGGATCTACATCAATACCAAGTAAATTTTTATGGCGAACATCTTTGAAAAAGAAGCGTATAATTCTTCCCCATCCGCAACCAAAGTCTAAAATTTTCCGTTCTTTATTCACGGGAACGCCTAAATTATGGGCATATGTTTTTACAAGGCTATAAAACAAATATGCTTCATAAAGAGCATGTTCATAGGAAGCACCTACAAACTGTTGTTGAATTTCTTCAGGGGGGAACATAGGTACTGGGATGCCGTTTATCTTTGTTTGTGAGCAACTTTTTATAAATAGATTAAGAAGTTCAACATCAGAAAGCGGGCTAACAAGGTTATCGAAATCACTTCCTAACTTAAAATTATTCATTTGTTAACCTCCAAATTATATAGTGCCTAAAAATCATTTTCGTGTTTTTTACTAATAAAAACATGTAGAAACTCAGCATCTAACCCCAGTGATCTATCCTTTTGTAAATAAACAATGGTATACATATTTGCATGTGTATAAATATATTCAATCATATCTTGGCCCCAATCAAATGTTACTAAGGACCCATTCTCATCAATAGGATTTCCGTGATAAATTGGCTCTTCAATATACTCAATTCCATCCTTATTGATTCTTGCTCTTTGCAAAGTCTTTGGGAGTGTGTGATACCAAGGTACAGTAAACACATGAGCGCCGCCAGGCTTTAATACACGTTCTATTTCTTTAAAGGCTTTGTTTGGCTCCATTACATGTTCAAAGACATCTTGAGTAATGAATAAATCAAAAGATTCATTTTGGAAAGTCAAGTCTTCTAAGTTCTCGCATCTAATTCCTTGAAAGTATTGGCCGAGAGGGTGGTTTTTAAAGTATTGAGAATATGTATAGTTTTTGCAGTTTTTTATTAGTAGTTGAGTTGTAATCCCTCCTGGAGAGGATTCGTGGATATGATAGGAACCCCATTTTGGAAAAAATGCATTTAAAACATGTATTAAAGCTCGCTGCCTTGGTATAGAGTGGCATGTAGAACATAAGTAGTGATCTCTAAGCCAATCATTATGCTCTATAAATGTAGCTTCCTTCTCGCAAATAACGCAATATCCATTATTGTGCTTCAAATTACCTTCCACATGACATCACTCCTGTGTAAAAAAATGCATATGACACATACGTCAACAATCAGGGCAATCAATGAGAGTGGGTGAAAATAAGGGAATCCATAAAAGTAAGATTGGGAGAAGGAAATAATTAGCGGGGGAGAACCCTACGCTAATTAAAGTTTCACTTTATGCTATGCGATACATTCACTTTTATTCATTGAAGAGTGTACCGATTTAAAGTATCCCTTTTGTGTACGGGTACATTTCAAAGTCTTGTGCATATATTTCTGTAACTAACGCCATTGTTTCTTCATCATAAAAGCTTTCATATGTTGGAAAGCGAGGGAAGGTGGCATCCGTAATGCTGAGCTCTGCATAGCTTCCTGTATAAATCATTTTATGAGCGCGATGATGATCTGAATTTGTAAGTAGCGCTAAATTGGATTTAACTAAATCGTACGTATGTTCTAGTTTGGTGATTTGTGTATTAAAATCTTCTAAAGGAATATAGTATTGGATGAAGTTTTCTTCACCTGGAACGTATTGCTGGCTAAAATGTATGTCCATTGCTAGGGAATTGGGACCTAATGCTCGAACGTAATATAAAAATTGTTTAAATGATATTCCTAGGTTACTATATTTATCATTATATAAATAATGGCATATACTTTCCCGTTGAGGGCTAGCATATGGATTGTCAGCAAGTAATAAAAATGAGCTGACAGCCCTTGTATAGGGATTTCGCACAAGTTTACAAACAGCTTTTTTTGCTGTTAGAAGACCATTTTGTAACTCTGGTATGTAGTTAGTGTTGTTTTTATAAACCCAGAATTCATAGTAATGAATAAAGTCATGGTATTGCTTGGCTTCATTAAATAATCCAATTTGAAAAAAGAACCAATTAGCTAAAGTAGTACATCCGCTCCTATGGCTCCAAAATAGTATTAGTGGAAAGTCTTTATGGAAATGTGGGATTCGATCTTTATGTAGGATTACATGATTTAAAAGCTCTTGATTTACATTCTTCATCAATATAGTGCTCCTTTTTGAAAATTTTATATATGGTGAGGGGAGGTATTTACTAATCCAATATATTCATGGGAATGAGTAAATATTATGAGTGTTTTTTTGCGGTCAGCTTAAATAAGGTAGTGATCCTAAAAGGAAAATATAAAATAAAGATAATGAAAATTTATAAGGGGCATACAATTATAAGAGAATGAATAATAGAAGTGAACAAGTTCATTTATTTATATTTCTAGGTGTGATAAGCAAAATTCTTATTACTAGAGAGGATATTATGAGGAAGAATAATTATTTAATAGTAGGTGGAAATAGTTTCATTGGTATTAACCTCGTATTAGGTTTGTTGAAACAAGGTCAAAATGTAAAAGTATTTTCCAGACATATAAATAATTTCCCTCAAAATATTATAAGTGAGGTTGAATTTATTAAAGGTGATTTAGCGAATGTTGAAGATATATATAAAGCTTTAATGAATGTGGATATTATTATTTACTTAGCTGCAACATCTAATGTAGCAACTTCAATTGAAGATGTTTTCGGAGATATAAACAGTAGCTTTTTTTTTCTTAACTTTATGGAAAGCGTTAAAAAATTTCCTGTTAAAAAAATTGTATTAGCATCTTCTGGGGGCACCGTGTATGGTGAGCCTGAATATTTACCTATTGATGAGGGTCATCCATTAAAACCACTTTCTCCTTATGGAATAACAAAAGTGTCGCTTGAAAATTACTTGTACTTTTATAAGAAAAAATACGGAATTGACTATGTTGTATGTAGATATTCTAATCCATATGGAAAATATCAAAATCCTTTAAAGAAAGTCGGAGCAATCAATTGTTTTTTGTATCAGCATCTCAGTAATGAAAAGATTAATATATATGGGAATCCACAAGAGATTATTCGAGATTATATTTATATCGATGATTTAGTGGAAATCACTATACAACTATCACAATTAAATCGCTTGAAATCTTGTGTGTATAACATAGGGAGCGGGAAGGGTCTCTCTTTAAAACGAATTATAGTAGAACTGGAGAAATTAACGGAAAGAAAAGTGGATTTTATCTGCTATAAACAAAAACAAGAAAATGTTCAAAAAATCATTTTAAATATAGATAGAGTAAGACGAGAATGTAATTGGGAACCGAAAGTAGATTTCAAAAGTGGAATTAGGTTAAATAAGCTATGGATTGAAGAGTTCTTATATAGTAAAAAATAATAAGCCATGCCCTACTTCTGTATAAGTAGAGCATGGCTTATTATTTTATTTCTTTTTGTATTACCCAAAGGTCTTGATGTTCCCACCAAAAACCTTCAGTATATTTTTTGATAATAGGGTTATAAGGTAATAATTTAATTTTTTCACATACGTAAGAGGGGCTAACGATCGTTTGCCCGTATTGATGAACATCTAAATCTAGTTGTTCGCTAGAGGGGAGAAACCAATAACCCCGTTCATTTAAATCGGGAAAGCCGAAGTACTTTTTACTTTGATATCCATGAGTTGTGAAAATGAATAATCCGCCAGGAGAAACAGCATTATACAATGTTTGGAGCCAACGAAACCAAGTTGTATCAGGCATATGAGAAAAAAAGGATAAACAAAAAACAATATCATACGTAGACGAGGCTAATTTTACTTGTTCTGGTTCAGGGTGAGATAAGATAGATGAAGTCTTTAATGTGCTTTCAATAAAAGTAATAGCCTCTTCGTGTATATCGCAAGTAGTTATACTTAAGTTCGTTTGCTGATTTAACAAATGACGTGTTACGCAGCCATATCCGGATGCGAATTCTAATAATTGAATTTGATTGTTTACAGGAGGATAAAAGGAAGTAATTAAATCTAAGAGTGTTTTTGCTGATTTTCTTCCATCTTTAAAATAATAATCTATCGCTTCTTTTTTAGACGGAAAGACTGGATTCGTGACAAGGAATTGAAAGATATGATCCTCTGGATGGATACTTGCATTTACATTGTAGTTGTGTGCCATTTGAGAAATCAAATCTTTATGTGCCGCTATAAATTCTTTCAAAGAGTAACCCCTCCTTAAATGATAGTAACGTCTTATAAGAGATACTAATGGTGAGGAAGATGTATAATTAAATATTCAAATATACTTTAAGGTAATTTCTATATGTGTACATTTTCTTTTTTGAAATGTCGTCGATAGTAAAAGTTTCTTTAATCAAATTCTGCATTTGTACAACTTCACTGTAATGGGAATATGAATCTTCGGTTCTCGTTACGCTATTTGTATGTCTTCTATGATAGTTTAGCGGCTTTGGATTGAAATAAATGTCTCCCTCTTTAAGAATAGAAACATAGAAAAACCAATCACCAGCTACTTTAAACTTTTCTAATTGTTTTGCTGTTGTTTTCATGTCTATGTTTTTAAAAACTACACTTGAGACATTAGGTATCGTGTTTTTGATAAGTAACGTATCTTGTATTTCATCTCTCCCTTTTCGAAAATAAGGACGCTGCCATTTTTCTTTATCAATATCATTTGTGTAATCTAAATAATGATTGGCCAGGATATTTCCTTGTTCATCTATTTGTTTTGATTGTGTATAGCCTAAGGTAACATCACTATTTAAATGAAACCCTTGTATTATTTCTTCTAAAAATGTCTGATCACATAAGTCATCAGCCTCTGCAATCCAAATATAATCACCGGTTGCTGCAGAGATGCCTTTTACCCATTGTTTAAATACAGAACCAGAGTTTTTATCATTAATAATTTGATGAACTTTTAGGTGGGGCTTATTTTCGTTTGAGAGCAGCTGTTCAAATATAGATACACTATTGTCAGTAGAGGCATCGTCTAGGAAAATTAGTTCGTAAAGGGGATAGGTTTGGTTAAATATAGATTTAACTCGGTCAGGTAAGTATTTTTCGTAATTATAGTTCGGTACAATGACGCTTATTTTTTTATAATTATGCTCAAGCAGGTTTAATAATTGGTAAATGTAATGAAGAAAGTTGAAATCTTTTTCAATAAGTTCTTGGCCAAAGCTACCTTTTTGTAAGCGTAAATCTTCATCTCCAATAAATTCATATATTCTTTCCAGCATCATTGGTAAGTTTAAATAGTCTACTAATGCGCCAGTATGTTCCGTAACAATATCTTCAAAACCTCCAGCGTTTTTAAACCCTATAACAGGGACTTTCGTATCTAATGCTTCTAAAACAACGTTGGGAAAAGGATCTTCTCTTGAAGTTAATAAATATAAATCAGCCCCGGCGTTATATAAGCCGATATCTGGAGTAGGGTCCACTAATGTGAAATGTGCTGTATATCTTGGGGATAGCGTGTTAAAGAAATGAACATCCGTTCTCCCGACCCAGATAAAATGAATATTCGTATGAATCTTTCTTACTGAGTAAGCAATAAGTGAGAATAAATCTATTCCTTTTCGATGATCAGCGAAACCTACTCCCAAAATGATTTTGCTATCTAGAGGCAGGTTGTGTTTTTTTCGTAATTCGCTTCTAGCTTTTGCAATATTGTTCTTATAAGGATTGTGGTTAAACAAGCCTTGAGGGAGGATGTGGCATTTTTGATGATCTAATTGGGTGATTGTACGGAATTTTTCATACACGTACTGTGAAGGGAAGACAATTTTGTAAGCAAACTGGGCAATGTTTCTAGCTTTCCCCTCGGCAGAGTACTGTTGTATTAAATGTGGCAATTCATGTATTAATGAAATAACTTTTATATTGTGTTTAGCTAGTGATGCAACTATATCACCACTTATGACGGTACTACATATGGCGATGGTATAGCCTTGTGATAATAACTTCTTTATTAATAATTCGACCTTTTCTTCTGTTGGGTAGTCTTCCTCTAGGCAATAAACAGAACCATACTTTTGAAAATCGTGGATTAAAATGCCCGTTCCAATAGAAATAATTGCAACAGAGTAGTTAAAGTTTTCTTTAAGAGCTTTAATAGTATGTAAAGAAAGCAGCTGTGCTCCGTGGAAATGGGCATCATGGGATACATAAATGATTTTCTTATTAACATGCATTTCATAACGCCTCCTAAGGTAATTAGATTTTTAGTAAATGTATGGTGTATTTATAATTCCTAGAGAGAAGTAGTAGGAAATACTTGTGAATGCAGTTAGAATGTACTCGCAATAAAAAAAGCTACTTTTAATATATATTTGTTTGGTTTGATATTCATTCTTTAGAAAGGTATATGTGGTAAGAAAGTATAAAGTGTCGATTATGAAAGTGAATGCAACAGTTTATTCATCTCTAGGGACGGAGTATAAAAGATGAAGGTTTAACGGTCTTTATAATTTATAAAATAAAAAGGATAAAAAGTATTGACGATTATAGTATAGAGGTGTAATATAGAACAAGTCGCCGATGACATTAACGTCGAAAGCGACAAACGAAATGAAAAACTTAGTTGACATTAACTAACGAAGATGTTAACATAAGGAAGTCGCAAATGAGCGACCAAGTAGTTCTTTGAAAACTGAACGAAACAAACAACGTGAAACGTCAATTTTTATTTTTGATGCTAGACAAAC
>NZ_BOQB01000227.1 GCF_018332475.1 Bacillus sanguinis
TAACAAATAAAAAAGTCGGGATACAAATCATTCCGATTTTCACCCCGACTTTTTATTTCAAGTTATGGATTTATAAATTTTAACATTGCTTAAGAGCTATTAGATCACACTCTTATTCATACATATAAGAACGTGTCATCGGGATTGTATCGTTAATACCTTTTGTAAAGACAAATTGATGTAAATCAATATTACCAGTAAAGAATGAAGCTGCACATGCGTTTAAATATAAGCGCCACATACGAATGAATCGCTCATCTTTCGTTTTGCGAACTTCCTCCAGTACGTTTTCAAAATTCCGAGCCCATTGTTGTAATGTTTTCCCGTAATGTCTACGTAAGCTTTCCACATCAACAATGAAAAATTGTTCATTTGTCATGTTCGTGATTAATTCGTTAACAGCAGGGACATAACCGCCAGGGAATATATATTTTTCAATCCAACCATTCGTAGCACCACCATTGGCTGGAGAAGTAATACAATGAAGTAGAGAAATGCCACCATCATTTAGTAGTGTATTCACTGTTTCAAAGTATTGCGTAATGTTATCTTTTCCTACATGTTCAATCATACCTACACTAACAATTTTATCAAATTTATGATTCTTAATATCGCGGTAATCAAGTAAAGATACTTCAACTAAATCCGTAAGTCCCTCTTGTTTAATTCGCTCGGAAGTCTTAGCATATTGTTCCTCACTTAACGTTACTCCCATCGCTTTCACACCGTACTGCTTAGCGGCAGCTGTAATGAGCTCACCCCACCCGCAACCAATATCTAATAGCGTATCACCTTTTTGAAGGTTCAACTTTTTCAAAATATGATTCACTTTATTATGCTGAGCTGTCGTTAAAGAATCTTTCTCGCTTTGGAAATATGCACAAGAATATGTCATTGTTTCATCAAGCCATAATTTATAAAAATCGTTCCCAATATCATAATGATGAGCAATATCATCTTTATTTTTTTGTTTTGAGAAATTCCATTTACTTTTGAAATATTGCAACTTACTATCACCTAAAAAGCTATCCTGCCTTTTATAAATAGATTGAATTGCTTTTTCAAGGTTACCTTCTATTTCAAGATCCCCACTCATATATGCTTCACCGAACGCAATAGAAGGATCCTTTGCAAGCTCTTTTTTTGAAAGAGGCTTATGGAATGTTACATGAAATTGAGGTTCCCCTTCTCCATATTGTATTGTTTCTCCATTCCAAAGTGTAATTTGAACTGGATCTGAAAAAAGATTTTTGAGTATTTTTTTATAAAAAAGTTCTTCAACCATATAAACATCTCCTACTAAAAAATTGAACAAAAAACTATTCTAATTAATAAGTCTTTTTGAACATAGCTTAAAACCGTTATGACTTCTTGCTACGAGTGTCATTATAAAACGGTTATATTATGAAGCATAGTACGTACTTAAAAGTGATGAAGGCACTTTTAAGTTCCTATTAAAACCTTAATCAATCATTCATCATAGCTAAAACAACTGCTGATTTGATATAGATTCTTACTTTTCACCATAGTAACTTTCTAAAGTTTTATACTGAAAAAACACCACCTCATCAATAGGTGGTGTTTCAATATTACATATAGAGATTTCACTTAACTTCTGTGTTTTTTCTATCTATGCATCGTTCTCCCCATGCGGTTAATTGATTTAATACATTTTGTAAAGACCACCCATAATCGGTTAGGGAGTATTCTACTCGAGGGGGAATTTCTTTGTAAATTTCACGTGTAATTACACCATCTTCTTCCAGCTCACGTAGTTGCTGCGTTAACATTCTAACAGAAATTTCAGGAATCAAACGTTGTAACTCACTCGTTCTCTTTGTCCCTTTCGTTAAGTGACATAAAATAATGACCTTCCACTTTCCCCCGATAATTTCTAAAGTTGCTTCTATCGGTATATTATATTGTTTCACCCGTGCTCCTCTCCTTTTTTCTAAATTTCTTCTCTATTGTTGCGTAAAAACAAATAATTTTCTATACGGCACATTTTAGTTCCTACAGCACAAAAAAGTACCTATATTACCAAAAAGTAATTATGATGCTTAAAAATCTCCCTATATACAAAAAAGAAAAAACGAGCGTATTTTCGCTCGTTTTTTCCTTCTTTATTCAGCTGCTGTTATAAGCATAGACGTGTTACCATTCTTTTCAAGATGATTTTCTCCCCAGTTACAAAGAGAATCGAGTATAACGTCTAAAGAATGACCGTAATCCGTTAAAGAATACTCTACTTTTGGCGGCACTTGGTTATACACTTTTCTCTCGATTACACCGTCTTCTTCTAATTCACGTAATTGTTGGGTTAACATCTTTTGTGTAATACCAGACATTAATTGTTTTAATTCGCACGTTCTCTTTTTGTCTTTCTTTAAATGACAAAGGATAACTACTTTCCACTTTCCACCGATAACCTCTAAAGTCGCCTCTACAGGAATATTGTATGTTTTCATATAAAAATCTCCTTTAATAATGTTATAAGGCAATTAAGCTAAAGATTTAAATATTACTTTTAAGTATCTATAGCACCTTAAAGTACGTACTTTTTATTGTATTAAACATGTTTCATAATAGCATACGTAAACAGCAGATGAGTAGTACGGCACCAAAAAGTACCTGTATTACTTTTTAGTATCTATATCACTTTAAAGTACGTACTTTTCATTATGTAAAATACATTTCATAATAGCATTTGTAAGAGTTGAGTGAGTCATGCAGTGTTAGAAATTACCTGTTAGTACCCGTACTTTAAAGTGAGTATTTTTATCGTACATTTTGTCAGACGATGAAATGACATGTTTTCATTTTCACATCCATTCACAATGAATAAATAATTTTCAAATACATTTTAGGAGGATATCTATAATGAGTAAATTACTAAAAGAAAAAATCGGGTTTGGTACAGCACCACTAGGAAATATGTACCGTAATATCCCAGAGGAAGAAGCAATCGCTACAGTGGATGCTGCTTGGGAGAATGGCGTTCGTTACTTTGATACAGCTCCACTTTATGGATCTGGATTAGCGGAGATTCGTCTTGGCGAAGCACTGTCAAAAAGAAATCGTGATGATTACTTTTTAAGCACCAAAGTAGGTCGAACGATTTCAGATGAACTAGAAGATCCATCTGCACGTGATTTAGGTGAAAAAGGCGGACTTTTCGAATTTGGTCGCAAAAATAAAATGATCAATGACTATAGCGCAGATGCAACACTCCGTTCTATCGAGCAAAGTTTGAAACGTTTAAAAACAGATCGTCTAGACTTTGTTTTCATTCATGATTTAGCACAAGACTTTTATGGTGATGAGTGGATTTCACAATTTGAAACAGCTCGAACAGGAGCATTCCGTGCGCTAACACGTTTACGTGAAGAAGGAGTTATTAAGGGCTGGGGGCTTGGAGTAAACAAAGTAGAATCAATTGAACTTATGCTTGATTTAGAAGAAGCGAAACCAAATATATCCTTACTAGCTGGTCGCTATTCATTATTAGACCACGAACGTGCATTGCAACGAGTAATGCCTGCAGCTGTAAAGCATAATATGGATATTGTTGTTGGTGGCCCATATAGCTCAGGTATTCTTGCTGGCGGCGCTCACTTCGAATATCAAAAAGCATCGCCAGAAATTATTGCAAAAGTTGAGAAAATTAAAGCTCTTGCAGATCGTCACGAAATCAGCATCAAAGCTGCTGCACTACAATTTTCACTAGCCAATCCAGCAGTTGCTGCCGTTGTTCCTGGTGCAAGTAAACCAGAACGAATTGTAGAAGACCAAAACGCCTTAAACACAGTAATTCCAGCAGCATTCTGGGAAGAAATGCGCGAACAAAAATTAGTAGCACCTAATGCACCACTACCAATCAACGTAAAATAATTTGAAACCTTAATCAGTGGGATCATTCCCCACTGATTATTTGCTCGCAAATATCGAGATAAAAAGGAGCGTAATGAACATGGCACATACTACTACATCTATGGAAATTTTCGGTTCACCTGAACAAGTATGGCAATTAATCGGAGGTTTCAACTCCCTTCCAGACTGGTTACCCTATATACCTAGCAGTAAATTAACGGAAGGCGGTCGTGTACGTCACCTAGCTAATCCAGATGGTGACACGATTATAGAACGCTTAGAAGTATTCAATGATAAGGAACACTACTACACGTACTCAATTATGAATGCACCATTCCCAGTCACTAATTATCTTTCTACAATCCAGGTTAAAGAAGGTACTGAAAGTAACACATCTTTAGTAGAGTGGTCTGGCACTTTCACCCCTGTAGAGGTTAGTGATGAAGAGGCAATAAATCTGTTTCATGGCATTTACAGCGATGGCCTGAAAGCATTGCAACAAGCATTTCTAGACTGACTACTAAAAAACAACGAAAAGCAAA
>NZ_BOQB01000228.1 GCF_018332475.1 Bacillus sanguinis
ATATGTTAGGGTAATTATTTTTACCATTTTGATTAGGTAACGAGTTTTAATATTTTATGCTCCCACTTATAAATACAACGACTGATTATCCACCAAACAATAATTCATTATTGTTTTTCGATAAAAATTTATTGATTATTTTTCCATAATAAGCTATTATATGTTTGCAAAAAATATTAATGTAAGGATTGAATTTATGGACAGGACATTAAAAATCACAAAGTTAAATATGTTTTTAAGGATCGTTCTCCTCCCGATTGTAATAGGGATAATTGTTGGTATACTAACTAAGTTGGGCCAAGGTATACTTCCAGGTAATTGGAACTCCTTAGCTAACCTAGGAAGTGTTTGGTTAGTTCCATCCTTTTTTGTGGCTAGCTTTAGTTATTCTAAGCGTACAGCTATACTTTCTGGTACCTTTGCACTACTCGGTATGGTATTAGGCTACTATGGCTATGCAATAGTTATTGAAAATGTAGCTCACTCTATTTATTTTATATCTGTATGGATTGTATGTGCATTTATAGGAGGAACTATTTTTGGAATGGCAGGTTTTCTATGGAAAGATACTGCAAATCCACTTCATAAATTCGGAAGTGCACTTTTAAGTGGAGTTTTTGTAACGGATGGACTTCATATTCTTTTAAATTTTGAAGACTATAGTCACATGTTACCTGTTGGATATACCGAAGTCATAGTCGGGATTATCTTGATTCTTGTATTAGAACGCTCTAATGCTAATCGAATTTCTTCTTTCTTAATGATGGTTCCTATCACTATTTTAGGCTTAATTGGATATAAATTATTAAGTTTGTTTGCTTAATTAAAATTCATACAGCTAGCTCTTTCAAAGGGCGAGCTTTTTTCTTACAAAAAACTATTTATATATTAATAAATTATTAACCACTTCTCATAACAGCCGTATTTATTATTGTATCATTACACATACTTACACGACCTTTTATTAGAATCATACCAGTCTTTTATATCATTTCATTTAGACAATATAAAGTAAGGCTAAAAAACTTATTTCAAAAGTTCTTTAGCCTGAATCATTTTTACACATTAAAAAATTTAATTCGTACAACTGTACCTTTATCAACTTCTGAATGGATTTCTACACTATGTCCTAATTGTTTCGTAATTTCATATACAAGATATAGCCCCATTCCAGTTGATTCTTTGAAATCTCTGCCATTTTCCCCTGTAAAGAATGGTTTAAATACTCTAGGTAAATCTTGCTTAGGTATTCCTACGCCGTTATCGGCAATTTCGAGTATAACATTATTACCTTCCTTACAAGCTTTCACTTTAATCTTCTCTCTACTACCAGATGAATATTTAATCGCATTTGAAAGAATTTGTCCAATTAAAAATTGTAACCATTTCGCATCACTTTCTACAGTAATGTTCTTATAAATTTTAAGCTCAGGATATACAAAATTCCGGATAAAGAAGCGTTTATGTTCATGCACAGAATCATTCACTATTTTATGTAGCTGTACTTTTTCCACGTAAAAATCTTGTGTAAATGCTTCTAAACGTGCGACATACAGAGCCATCTCTAATCCCTTTTTTAAACGATCCGTTTCTTCATTAATACTCTCAAAACGCGAATCCACTTCATCCTGTGTAATTAACTCTATTACAGATAAAGGTGTTTTCATTTGATGTATCCATTGATTCATAAAAGTTAGATGATCATTATTTTTTCGCTCTTGTATTTGGAGCTGATTTTGATAATGGCGATATTGTACCTCAAGCAAGTCTTGAAGAGCAGCAGATATAGCTGCAAAATCAGACTTTTGAACTGATTCATCTAAAGATTGCATCGGGTTTGCTAAACGCTCATAAAAAGAACGATGTGTAAAGTAACGAAATACTAAATAGCCTACCATAAAAAAGGCACCTAAAAACATTGCATACAATGCCGTTGCAATATGGTTATGTCCATCAAACCAATATACGAGAAATATAGATAGTAATTGGATTGCTGTAAAACAAATAAGTGGTATATGATCACGAATAAACAATCTTATCATTTTTCCATACCAGTATCCCAAGTAATATGTAGTCTATATCCAACACTACGAATCGTTTCAATTGGATCCTCAATATGTAACGTTTTTAACTTTTTTCGCACACGTGTCGTATTTACACTTAATGTATTATCATCAACATAGGATTCGCTATCCCATAATTTATTTAACAACACTTCTCTACTCACAATACGTGGATAATTTTTCATTAACATTTCTAATAAAATAGCTTCATTTCTCGTTACGTCAATTTCTTGATTCTTAAGCTTCAATACAAGCCTTTCAGGATATAAACAAAGTCCATGTTGCTCAACCATCCGCTCTTCTACTTTCGGTGCATAATCTCCGTAAGCACGTCTTAAATAACTTCGGATTTTAGCCATTACAACTTCGTAATGGAATGGCTTTGAAATGAAATCATCACCACCGTTTTCTAAAGCCATAACTTGATCCATCGTACCTTCACGAGCTGAAATAAATAATATCGGACACGTGGAAACTCCGCGAATTTGACGACACCAATAGTACCCATCAAAACTCGGTAAATTAATATCTAATAAAACTAACTCTGGTTGTTCTTCTAAAAAAATATTTAATACATTTTGAAAATCAGATACAATAATTCCTTCATACCCGTATTTCGCAACATGTGTTGATAATAATTCTGCTATTTTCATATCATCTTCTACAATCATAATTTTAACCATTATTTACTCCTTTATCGATCCGCAATCGTATATACAATTATATAAAATAAATAATACCTTTTTTTACTTAATCCGTAAATTTAAAAAGGATACTTTTATACAAAAGCATCCTTTTTCTATTATTCTTACTTAATATGACATTCACTGTAATTAAAACCCAGATTCTCCACATAATCCATACTTAGTTCCATTCGTGCCGTTTTAAGTGGATCCACAACTTGACAAACTTTTAAATCACCGGCAGCTGATAATAAAAGCGTGGCATCAGCTTTAGACATTTGTAATTCTTCATGTAAAAATGTCACCATATTACGTACAGCACGATTCGCTGCATCATCTAGCAATTTCTCTGAAGCAAGCGTCATTATTTTTTCTTTTTGAATAGCCATTGGTAATGGCCATTTCTTTCCTTTTATAATATGAACTGTTACCGTCACCTCACCAGCAACCTCTACTCCACTAACACCAATTTCACCGTCACCCATCGCTGCGTGTAAATCACCTAATGCTAATAGAGCACCAGGAACATTTACAGGTAATAATAATGTTGTCCCTTCTTTTATCTCTTTACAGTCCATATTCCCACCGTGATCATGCGGTGTGCCACATGAAACACTCTCTTCTTTTGGAGCAGTTCCAATTACACCGATCATTGGATTAATTGGGATTTGTAGTTCATTCGAAAACAAAACATGTTTATTATGTATTGGGACAATTTTCACTGTATTTTCATGTAGCTCTTCACCCATTACACCAAGATTCGTACCTGTAGTTAAAACACCTTGCTCTGCAATTTGAATCTTTTCAATCGTTACGGCTAATATGTCACCAGGCTCTGCATCACTGATATATACAGGTCCAGTCGCAGGATTAATTCGGTTCCAATCTAATTCTTGAAACGCAACATCTTCAGAATCAATTTGATTTTCAAAGCAATCATATGTTTCAAATATAAGGCGACTCCCAATTTCTACTTCCATGCATGGTTTATTTTCTGATGACATTGCGTAAATGATATGTTCTTTATGAATTCGATACATAATACCTCTCCCTTTTATATTTATCTACTATTACTAATTAGCTTTTTTCAGACAAGCTCCTCTTGAAATGTTAATTTTATGTGAAAAAGCACCAAGCTTATTTAAAAACATACACTCTTTACTATAACAGAAAGGTGGTATCACTATGCCCCTTATTCCATATAACGAAAGCGATGTTGACTTACTTGCTCGATTAATACGTGCTGAAGCTGAAGGCGAAGGTCGACAAGGTGAACAACTTGTTGGTTGCGTAGTAGTAAACCGTGTATTTTGTGATTGCTTAGATTTTAAACAACTTCGTTCTGTACGTGATGCTGTATATCAAAGCCCCGGTGGATTTGAAGCAGTGCAATACGGATATTTTTATCAACGTGCTCGTGAATCAGAAAAAGAAATCGTACGAAAAGTTTTACAAGGTGAGTGGCGCTGGCCAGCAAGATGGGCTCTTTGGTATTTCCGTCCAGTTGGAGCTTGTCCGCCCGAATGGTATAACCAGCCGTTTGTAGGACAGTTTAAAAGTCATTGTTTTTATGAACCTAGTGGTAATGAATGTCCGAAATTGTATTCACGGTAGTAAAATTCGGAACGCAAGTACTTAGAAAATTGGGTACTTGCGTTGCTTTTAACTTTTTTTTAGAAATCTAATAATGCGATGCTTTTTTCTATACCTACCACATGTATTAATAATGGTATACGAGGACCATTTGATTGATTTATAATGAGCATATATATAATAGTGAATAACTGTTTTTGATTTTCTTTCATTATTTTTTTATTTTCATGATGGCAAATTGAATACAATTGTTCCATAAAGTTAGAGTAATCTTTATTAGAACGAAGTATTTTGCAAACTTCTACTAACCATTCTTTCTGTCTTTCATCTAATGTGTTGTAAAACTCTGTATATCTCTCTTGATTTACCGCAATTAATTTTTCAGATTAAAAGTTTCTTATCCAATATTCTGCGCGGTTACATATCGCTATCATAGCATCTAATGTATATTGTAAAATAGATGTATCAAAATTTAATAGCGGTAACATTCCAGCTACTTGATTAAATTTCGGATATTCTTTAAATCCGCTCTCAGCTCTAGAAAGTTTAATTGCATCAAGTAAATCTTCATTTTTAAGCGTTTTATTTTCATAACTACTTTTCAATTGTTCATACTCTGTAAAATTGCGAATCACATCTTCATCAAGACTAATATGAAACGCTGCGTCTGGCCTATATTTTGCAAACATAAATAGAATTACTTCAGGCAAATACACTTTTAACAACTTACTAGGTGTAATGCTATTCCCTGAAGAACTAGACATTTTTTCATGATTCCCTTTAATACCAATGAAATCATAAGCAATGTAATGAGGAGCTTCACGATTGAATATTTTCCTTGCAATTTCCTCGGATACATAATAACTACCCGTTTCCGATGAATGATCTCTTCCGCCCGGTTCAAAAATAACATCCTCTATCATCCACCTCATCGGCCAATCAATTTTCCAATTCAGTTTCATTTTATTTGTATTTAATACCGATATTTCATTTTGATTTCCACATTCACATTCATACCGAACTTTTTTTAATAACTCATCAAAATGTGTAATCGTAGTTGCATCTTTCTCGCATTCCTCACAATATAACGTAACTGGATAAAAGCTCTCTCGCTCTTCTTCACTACACTCTCCCGTTTTAAATCTCATTCAAATATTATATATTTCTTTTCTTTTATACAAAGACTCTAATATTTTTCCTTTATACCTTCCACTTCTATATTCAGCATGTTGATATATGAATTCCACTTCAAGCCCAAATACTTGAAGCAATTTCTCAAACTCTTTTTCAAAATGCTCTGCATACGAGTTATGACATCCATACGGATCTGGAATATCACAGTATGGCATACCAATATATTTTACAAAAGATGTATCAATATTTTTAGGGACTTTTCTAAACCTGTCATAATCATCCCATGAAAATATAAAACGAGTCTTTTTCCCTAAATCTTGAAGTGCTCTTACAATGAAATAAATCGTTATTATTTCGCGAAAGTTCCCGATATGAACAGATCCAGATGGACTGATTCCAGATGCACAAACAAAAGTTCCTTTGTTTGGATGTTTTCTAATTAATTCACGTGCTACTTCATACGCCCAATGCATATATTACTCACCTCAATTAATTTTTGTTTTCACATTTTCAGTTTTATACAATAAAACAACTCTCAGCCCCAAGATTATTCATCTTGAGGACGAGAGTTGTTAGCTTCGCGGTACCACCTGAGTTTGTCAATACGTCGCCATATTAATAACCTCTTCAGGTACGGCAAAATATGCTTATACCCTATCTCTATAACGGGAGAACCCGTCGCACCATCCCTAAACAAATTAGTTCCTTGCACAGCTCCAAGTCTTTTTTCATTAAGATGTATACCGCTCTTTCTCAGCTACCAGAGCTCTCTGTACGTATTCTTTCTTAACTACTCTTCTCTTCCACGCCATTTTAAATATTAGTTTTTTATATAATAATTTATAACGTTTTTATTTTCTAATTTTTCCAATTAGAAAATAACTATCTAAATAAATGTTTTATCGCTTCTAATTGAATTTTATGACTACATTCATCACAACAATATTTCCCTTTCGGTTTCTCTTTAAATCGCTTATATTTTTCACTACCTTCATAAACACGAAATGTGTTCTTACAAGAAAAGCAAACAATTTCATAAAACATCATATGCATTTTCCTCTCCTTATTTATACACTTTTTTAATAACTCTGCCTACCTTACAAATCTTAATATGCTCTCACTAAAGGTTTACCTCTATTCTTATCGAATTATATAAATATCTTATAAAGCGAGGTGAACATCTTGGTCAGTACTATAGAATTAGTTTTAGATGCGAAAGCTAGTTTAGCTGAAGGACCATGTTGGAATGAAAAAAAGCAACTTTTATACTGGGTTGATATTATGGAGAAACAATTATGCATATTTAATCCTATCGCTAATACAAACCGAGTAATTGCTCTCAATCAACAAATTGGCTGTGTTGTTCCATATATAGATGACATACTACTCCTAGCTATGGAAAACGGCTTTTATTTTATTAATGTAAAAACAGAAAAACTGACACATATTTTTGATCCCGAATCACATTTAATAGAAAATCGTTTTAATGATGGAAAATGTGACCCAGCTGGTCGCTTCTGGGCAGGTACTACAGATACATACGGTATTAATGCTGCAGGTTCCTTGTATTGTTTAAATAATAATTGGAGCGTAGAGAAAAAAGTTTCACATGTAAATACATCAAATGGAATAGCTTGGTCACCTAATCATACATACCTTTACTATATCGATACACCTACTAAAAAAGTAGTTCGTTTTCATTATGATATAAGTACTGGAGAAATTTGCAATCCAATCGATGTAATCTTTTTCTCTGAGAATGAAGGTTTACCTGATGGTATGACAATTGATGAAGAAGGTTGTTTATGGATTGCGCATTGGGGCGGTTCAAAGATTACTAGATGGAACCCTTTAACTGGAGAACAAATATTAAGTATCCCAATTCCAGCGCTATATGTAACATCTTGTACATTTGGAGGGCCTAATTTAACAGACCTATATGTTACAACAGCCAGAACAAGAATGACGGATGACGAATTAAAAAAATATCCACATGCTGGTGGTATCTTTCGAATTCAAACAAATGTAAAAGGTTGTCCTACCCATTCATTTCGCAATAATAACATTGGAGCTGAAACTATATGAACCGCATCGAATACATAAGACAAGAAGAAAAGAAATATCATGACCTTTGCTATGAACAATATAAACTGTTTGAAACTGGGTCTTGGCTTTACAAACCAGTTAAAACGGTGATGGACTTAATAGATCACTTTGAAGGACAAAAAAACTTGCAAGTACTTGACCTCGGCTCTGGTGTCGGAAGGAATAGTATTCCAATTGCACAAAAAATAAAAAATGCTAGCGGTACTGTTACATGTGTCGATTTACTTGATTCTGCTTTAACAAAATTACAAACTTATAGTATAGAATATGACGTAATTAAAAATATTAAAACAGAACAAGCAGCAATTGAAAACTACTATATCGTCCCTAACACTTATGATTATATCGTTGCAGTATCTAGTTTAGAGCATGTTCAATCAGAAGAAGATTTAACAAATGTGCTCCATTCTATGAAAGAAGGTACAAAGACTGGTGGTATCAATTGTTTCATTATTAACTCGAACATACAAGAAATTGACTTACATACGAATGAAGAATTAGATGCTTTAATTGAAATTAACCTTCCTACTGATGATATGATAAATCTATTAAAAAGCATTTATAAGGACTGGAATGAAATTAAAATTGAAATAAAAGAATTAGTCTATGATATTTTTCGCGATGAAAGGCATATTCAATTAAAAACAAATGCGATTACTTTTGTCTTTCAAAAATAATCATATAATTAAGGTGTGACTCTTTCCTTCTGATTCATTTTTATTGTATGATATTTTTATCTTTTAATATTTATTAAACAAAAAAATAAAAGAGCACTTGTTTCCGCAAGTGCTCTTTTTGGGGATTTTGAGATATCCTATTAAAGAATGTTAAGGTTACTTAAAGTTAATAGGTACTTCTATTATATGCTTGTCCTTTTTATTTGTGCATAATCAATATATAAACATCTTTAGTAATTGTTAATAACTTTTATTTATAGTTCTTTCTTACATTTTATCATTAAGAAATTAATTGAAGGTTTATTTGCCATGTTCTTATTTGGTTCATCAATTTCCGAAACTTGTACTAATCCATATTTATTAAAATCATTTTTTACAGATTCAGAATCATAGAAGAACATTTTTACGCCTTCCATTACCTCATAATAGTCTTGCTCCAACTGTTTTCCTTTTCCATACATTGGAGCTTTTTTAGAAACTGTTGTAAAAACCAAATACCCTCCTGGTTTTAACTGATTATAACAATCTTTAATAAAATTCTCTCGCTCCTCCCCATTCAACAAATGGAGAAGTGCATGACTAAATATCCCATCATAAAGTTTATTATCAAAAGGCATTTCGTTTACCGAACCGTGATACATACGAACATTTTCTAGTCCGTTTTGTTTTGCTAAATCAATGGCTGTTTTTGAAATTTCAATACCTGTTACATTTATACCATTTTCGATAAACACCTTTGCGTTTCTTCCATATCCAATACCCGGAACTAATATGTTCTTAACGTTCTTTTCTAGAAAAAAATCTTTTGTCAAAATTGCAGATTCTGTAGGTTCAAATCCCCACATTGTTTGTTTCTCAATAAAACTCGATTCCCAAAATTCCATTTTTTTATCTCCTTATTCTTTTCTCATGTATAGCATCACATGAAAGACCTATTAATTTTAACGCTGCTTTTTTCACCACAGTCACTATAGGTCCATTGAATATAGCATA
>NZ_BOQB01000229.1 GCF_018332475.1 Bacillus sanguinis
TTGTTATATAAATAATTTTAACTTTGATATAAGAGGTTAATAATGCCAATTATCCGAGAAAAAGATCAACTTCCCTACCTTAAAACCATTATAAAATTGTGGAATAGTAGCTTTAGAATAAATGAAACGAGAAATAACCGCCATTATTTCTCGTTTCATTTACATATTTATTTTTGGAAAAACAATCTAACTCCAAATACTAATAGTACTGCGCCCGTAATACCCTCTATTGTACGGTTCACTCGTTCTTTTCTTAAAAAAGTTCTTAATTGACGTATGAGTGAGATATAAAGTAAATACCATATTGCTGTCAAAGTTGTAAATGTGACTCCTAATAAAAGAAATTGGAGGAAGTGATTTTGATTACTCACAATAAATTGGGGTAAAAAACTAAGGAAAAATACAGCGGTTTTTGGATTTAAAATTGCCGTAGTAAATCCTTGTCTAAAGCTTTTTATTGCCCCAATATCCTTAGATTCCATTTCTATTGAACATGACATATCTTCTTTTTTATGTAAGGCACTTTTAATTGACTTTATAGCTAAGTAAATTAAATAAAAAGCCCCAGCATATTTTATAAATGTAAATAACATAGCAAATTTCATTAGGATGGCAGAGAGTCCTAGCGTCGCCATTATTGTATGAATCATCATTCCAGACATCGTTCCTAAGACCGTCTTTATTCCACCATTTTTACCATGCGAGATAGTATTTTTTGTAACTAGTGCAAAACCAGGACCAGGCATTATTATAATTAGCATTGCTGTAAGGATAAATAATAAATAGTTTTCCATGTTCTAGAATTTCCTTTCCAATTTTAAGTTTTGCTTACAGTATAGCTTTTTTCATTAAAACATTACATATAAAAAGCTTGATCAGAAGTATATCTAGGTTATTAATATCAATTTGGCTAAACATTCCCCCAAGCCACATTGATAAAACACAGGGCAAACTTATATATCAAATTACAAGCTCAACTCTCACAAAAAACAGGATAAAAAAATAAACAGCGGAACTAGTCCACTGTTTACTTCACCACGCCTTCATGTAATTTTTCTGTATAATCTTTTACATCTTTCCAGCTATCTTTTGCTGTATGTAAATCTTCTTTTATAAACGTAAATTCTTCAGGGCTGATTCCTTTTACGTTTTGTAATAAGTTATTATATTTTGCCCCTACTGTATACCATTGATTTGATATATTTTGCAGTGCTGTAATTGCTGCATCAATTGTTTCAGTCATATTTGTTGTTTTATTTTTCACATCTGTCAAAATTGCTACCTCTGCTTGTGCTCCAGAAATTCTATCTTTTAAATTGGCGATTTCTCTTTCTGCATTTGCGATATCTTTTTTCGCAATGGCAATCATTGGTCCGCCAGCAAGACATGTTATTAACGCTACACAAAGTACGCCACCAGCAATGACCATATCATTACTCTTTTTGATTGAATCGTTATATGTATTAATTTGTTGCTCTAGAGCTGGAATACCAGCATTCGTACTTGCTAAAATTGCTGTTAATTGATTTGTATCCTCTTTAAAACTATTTGTGTCTTTCGCCATTCTATCGCGAAAAGCTTTCAAATCCCCTAATAATACATCTACTTCATTTTGATTCTTTACAATATCCGCATACAATTTTTCTATATCCGCTTTTAACTTTACGCTATCTTTTTGATCAATCGCTATTAGCATGCTATTATAATACGCTTGAAAAGTATTATTGTAATTAATAATATTTTGATCTGTTTTCATAATTTGAGGTTTCATATTGTTTAACCAATACGTTGCGTTAATTTTTGCATCTCTTTGATGCTGAATCATATTTCCTTTAAACTCACCATTAATGGAATTTATTTTACTCAAATCAGTCTCTTGCTGATTTTGAATTAATTTTGCATATGAATCCATTGCAAATATGCTCGATGTCGTTTGTGCCATTACATCTTGGAACCCCGCTGGCCCGAGAGAATAATTTTTCACACTTTCTTGTAATGTTGTTACGTTCTGTTCTGCTGCAAAAGGATGTAAAGGAAATGCGTTACTCGTTGCCACCCCAGCAATCATTAACGTTAAAAGGCATTTTTTATAAAATCGTTTCTGCATACTTTTCACCTATATTCTTTATAAGAGTATAAAAAGCTCCTGCTCACAACTGAACAGGAGCTTCAAACCATTCATCAATACTTAATACTCTAACGATTCGTATTCGATTATGCTTTTTTCGTATCTACTACTTTAATATCTTCAGCATAAATCTTTTCTGCATAGTCTTTAATATTTTTCCAACTATCTTTCGCAATGTTTAAATCTTCTTTAATGAAAACAAGGTCATTTGGACTAATTGAATCTACATTTTGAAGTAAAGAATTGTATTTTGATCCCATTGTGTACCATTGGTTTGAAATATTTTGCAACGCTGTAATGGCAGTATCAATTGTATTTGTTAAATACTCCGTTTGTGTTTTAATGTTCGTTAACCCAGCTACTTCTAATTGCGCAGTTGTAACTTGTCCTGTTATTTTTTGAATTTCAGCTTGTGCATTATCAAGCTCTTTCTTCGCTAATACGATTCCAGCTGTACCACCGCCTACAGCTGCTGCACCACCTGCAATTAATGCGACTCCTAGCGGCGTTCCTGCACCTGTAGCAATAACTACTGCACCACCGATAATTGCAATTGGGCCTAATGCTGTTGCAACAGATGAACCGATAATAATTGCATTATATTTACTAATTGCTTCATTGTACGTTGTAATTTGATTTTGCAGAAGCGGAATTCCAGCATCTTGACTAGCTAATATAGATGTAATTTGATTCGCATCACCTTTGAAGTTTTGCGTATCGGACGTCATTTTATTTCTGAATTTCTTCAAATCTTCTACTAACTGATCTACTTGCGCTTTATTTTCATTAATACTACTTGATAATCTAGTTAAACCTTTCGTAAGAGTTGCTTTATCCTTTGCATCAACCGCAGTAACTAAAGTATCATAATAGTTTTGGAATTTCGTATTGTAATTAATGATATTTTGATTCGTTGAAATAAGCTGTGGTTTTAATACATCTAACCATTGCTTCGCATTTCCTCTAGCTGTATCCTGATGCTGAATCACTTTCCCTTTTAAAGCCGCATCAACAGACGATACATTACCAAAGTTAACATTCCCTTGTTTAATAATTGTTAAAGCGTACAGATCCATTACTAAAGCGTTTGAACCCGTTCTTTCCATTGCATCTTTTAGGCCTTCTGGTCCTAGTGAGTATTCCTCATATTCATTATAAGCTTTTGCTACCGCATGAACTGGAGCTTGTTTCACTGTACTTTCAGCTGCATACGTATGGGCTGGCATGATGTTCCCTGCTGCAAATACTGCCATAAGTGCTGATAGAGCCATTACTTTATAAGGTTTTTTTGTCATTTTTCTTCTCTCCCTATATCGTTACTTATTTTTAATGTACTTCAACATTTGTAACGTAATCTTCAAATTGATTCGTTTGTTTATTCATTTCATCACTTACTTTTTTAATTTGATTGAAATGTTTTTGAAGTAAACTACTATCTGTATATATGCCTTCTTCAACATTCTTTTGAATTTGGATCATATTATTATTTAATACTTTCCAATCAGTTAATAACGTTTCTAAAGTTGAGATTTGACGATCGATTAGTTCTGTAAAGCTACTTACTTGATCTTCAACGAATGTAATTTGTGTCGCCTCAGCTTCAGTTTGTGATAACTTTTGAATAAGTGGTAGTAGCTCTTTTTGCTTTTGCTGAATACGAAGAGCTGCTTCCCTCGTTTGACTATCAGCAGCATTTACAATTTCATTACTTAAAGTACCGATAGAAACAAAATCAATTGTTTTCGTTTGCGCAGTTTGATTTGTAATTGTAAATACTTGTTTACCGATATTAATAGAACCTTTAATAATTTCTTGAGGTCTATTCAAAATAGTAGTTAGTTCAGCTTGAATCTCCCCTTGAATTCTTTTAATATCTTCTCTTAACTTCACAATATCTCCACTTGATCCTTGCAGTGTTTTTATTGCTTCATCGGCTTTAATTGATAAGTTGCTACTATCTTTGTCTAATACCGTTTTAAATCGATTTAACTCTAATAAATCTTGCTCCATACTCTCTTGGATGCTTTGTACTTGCAGTTGTAATTTTCCATATGCATTTGTAAAATCTGCTTTTGCTTGTTCATCTTCATTTACGTTTCCTGCTAGTTCATAGAGCTTACTATAATAACTATTAAATCTAGTACTATATCTCATCATCTCTTGATTTAAATCGATTAGCTTCGGATTATATTCATCAATCCACTCTCTTACATTTGCCTTTGCAAACTTTTGATGATTCGTCAAACTACTCATCGCATTCACCTTAATGTCTGGCTGTTGTAAAATAACTAATCCGTATGCTTGTATAAGCGGTGACTGTGATCCTAACATTCTAATTGAATTGGATAATGTATTTGGAGCAATTACATTTTGTACATATACTGTTTTCACTTCTGTTTGCCCTCCTTCAGCGTAAGCGCTTACAGGAATAAAACAACTCGTAGATACTGCTGTAACCAATAACCCTGTAATTAAAGTCTTTTTCACTTTAACTCCTCCTATGTATTAGCAACTATTACTATCGCATTTTATTATTCTATTTTCTTGCATAGTTTGAGATGGTTAAAATAGAGAACGTTCTCCCCGTGATTCACGTACGAACCATCTCTCCCAACTTTTATTGCTACAGTACTTACTTATCGTTATAAAACATTTCATATGTGATTAGTATGAATAATATTGTATAAAATTTCTATTTTATAGCAATCTCCACATTCAAACAGTGAATATATTACATAAA
>NZ_BOQB01000230.1 GCF_018332475.1 Bacillus sanguinis
GCCTTTTTAGTCATCTTTTATTTTTTGATCTTCGATAGGAATCATTTTTACTTCATTTATTTTTTTGGATATAATAGTGCTTCGCAACTGTTAATTCCATGCCCCTATACAGATTTTTATTGTGTAAAAAAAAGCGAACAAAATACAATTATTCATAAAATAAAGGAGTTATTTTCGATTCCTACTTCCTCTTAAAACCAACTTCTTTTTAACTGCACTCTTTATTATAATATCTCACTTTTTAATTTCTTAATTTTCCAAGAGAGCCTTATAAAGAAGTAGATCCACATACAACCTGTAAGACCTGTCATAACTTTTGCCCAAACTGGCACTCTTGATTCCATTGGGCTTAAAAATAGATTATACATTGACGGTAATATACTTACTGATATAATAACAAGGAATAGCAATAACTCATTTAGTTTTTGTACCCTCGTCTCCTTTTCTGAGTATATATCAGGTAATTCATTTACCTCTTCTACTTCTTTACAAAAATAATTCCATCTTGTGAAACTTGTTACCCGTTTCCAACCTGACATTTCGTATATATCGAAGTACTCTTGTTGTTGTTCTTTCGAATCTCTATAAACTAATCTAAAATCAGCTTTATATATTACATCTTTTGGATCAGTTTTCTTAAACGTATACATTAAATTATATTTTTGTAATGCCCAACCTTGTTGATGCATCTTACGTAAAAAAGCTTCTTCTTTTTCTAAATTCCATGCCGTAAAAAATTTAAATACCCTTTTTGTCTCCATCTTCCATTCACTCCCCTAATATACTATTCCCATTCCTTACAGATCTCTGCAACCTGTTATACTCTAGCTCTAACACTTCTCTACCAAGTGCTGTTAACTCATAACACTTCTTTCTATCTGTAGAGGCAACTTCAACAATTAACTTCTCTTTTAGTAACTTCGTCGTATTGCCGTATAAAGTACCAGGACCAAGCTTTACCTCCCCATTTGTCATCTCTTCTACCATTTGCATAATTCCATATCCGTGCATTGGTTTCACTAGTGATAACAGTATGTAATATGTCGCTTCAGTTAAAGGAATGTATTTTCTCGCTTTCGTATTCATTATAACCACCTCCGATACATCGCTTTCTGATATATCGACTACCGATATATCGTATACCGATATTATATATTCACATTCCAAAATATGCAAGTATAATTTAATAATTAAATATCTATTTCTTTGAATTTAAAAATCATATTAATTTTCTGAATAATTTGTTAAAATATAGAAATACTAGCTCTTTTATATTGAAAGGAATGGTACATATGATAAATAAATTGAAAGAAAACATAGGATCTGTTTTTGTCGGTAAAGAAAATGTTATTGATCTATTACTCGTTTCACTGCTTGCTGATGGACATGTACTACTTGAGGATGTGCCTGGTACCGGAAAAACATTACTGGCGAAAACCATATCAAAAAGTATTGGTGGTAATTTTTCTCGCGTTCAATTTACACCTGATGTACTTCCAAGTGATGTAACTGGTATTGAATACTTCAACCCAAAAACAAGTGAATTCGAGTTAAGGATTGGACCAGTTATGACAAACATTTTACTAGCAGATGAAATTAACCGTGCAATGCCGAGAACACAGTCTAGTTTGTTAGAAGCGATGGAAGAACGACAAGTAACGCTCGAAAAACAATCTACACCCCTGCCGAAACCGTTCTTTGTTATTGCGACGCAAAATCCAATTGAATCACAAGGAACGTTCCCTCTTCCAGATGCACAGCTTGATCGCTTTTTAATGACGATTTCAATCGGTTATCCAACTCCTGAAGATGAGTTACAAATGATGCGACGTTTTCGTAACGATATACCATTAGAACGTGTCACACATGTTATCTCATTAGAAGATATATTAGAAGCTCAAAAACGAGTAAAGGAAATATTCGTTTCGGAACCGTTAGAACATTACATAATCAAACTTGCCGGTGTTACAAGAAATCACGATTACATCGCTAATGGTGTAAGTCCGCGTGCTACTTTAGCTTTAGTGCGCGCAATTCAAGCATTAGCCTTTTTAGGCGGGAGAGAATATTGCACCCCTGAAGATATACAATTTTTAGTTCCTTCTGTTTGGAATCACCGTATCGTCTTATCAATGGAAGGTGCTTTACGCACGACAAAAAATGATATAATACAAAGTATTTTAAAAGAAGTTGACGTACCTGTGGAGATTGAGCAAGCATGAATGGACAGCGTGTTGTAACTGTACCTTTATTTTTTCAACTCCATATTATTCAACTAACTGTGCCAGGCGCTATACTATTTACGTTTTTTATGCCGCAACGAATCATAATGTTTCTCTTTTTCTCCTATTATTTATTTGCGATTTTCATTTATAAATATGTCGCTTACATAGAGAAAAAATTTGAAGTTATAAACGAGAAACAAACAACTCGGCTTTTCCCTGATGAATCTGGACAGTTTTTTATTCATTTAAAAAACGGAGCAAATATACCACTCGTTAATGGTGTTTGTTATTTTCATTTAGACCCATCCCTACTACCGCATAAAGATCAAGGAATTGAACAAATATCAAAAACATTATTCTCTTTCCCATTTTCACAACCTGCATACTCGGCCCAAAAATGGGATTTAACATTAACCGCAACGAAGCGTGGCGTGTTTCAAATTGAACAGTTCGAATGTATTTTGAAAGATCCTTTTCATTTATTATCTGTACATTTACCTGTCTTTGATAAATTAAGAACTGAAATTATTGTGTATCCTTCTCCAAAAGAAGTAGCAGGTTTGCAAGAACTACAGCAACTTTTAAATGGATCTTTTCGAACGAATTTTTCTTTTTACAATGATGAAACATCTATTATCGGTGTGAAACGGTATGAACGTGAATCTTTCCGCTCCATTCATTGGAAAGCATCTGCTAAAATGCAGGAATTACAAGCAAAGCAATATGAACCTGTTAAAAATTATAGTTGGACAATTTGTCTTTCATTAGCTGCTGATCGCGGGTTTGGTTGGAAAGATAATATAGAAGATCTCATTTCATTTGCAACATACATTTGTCAATACGCAACGAAGCATCAAATTCCGTTTGAACTATTTATTAGTGTATTAGCTGAAGGTGGTCCTTTGCACTTACCATTAAATGAAGGACAAACACATTACGCAAAAGCTTTAGAGGAATTGGCACGTATTTCAGACGATAGCACATTAATTCCAAAACAAGGGTTTCTCCATTATACAAATAGAAAAGGAGAACGATCGTCTACAATAATTCACATTGGCTTGCAGAAGAATGATCTCTCCCTTCTATCGCAACCTACGTTTCTCATAAATAACGAAGGGATGGTGGAAAAACTTGAAAACTTGGCTCTATCACGTTAATGACTTTCTTCTGCTGCTCCTCCTTTCGTTATTAACAGAAAGGGACGAACTTGTTGCTATTGCTATATTATTAACAACAGGCTATATTGGCGTATTTCTAATTTATAAATTCATGAAGAAAAGAACGACAGGATTTGTCATACTGTTCATTACTCAAATAATCGGTTGTGCTTTCCTTCTCCCATTCTCTCTATTCGGCACAATTATGTTACCGCTTTTTTTCTTTATCGTACACGTAGTTGGGCCAGGATATCCGGTACAAAAATCATTAGGCGGTATTGTATGGTTCGTCTTTTCAGCCATATTTTATGCACCCTTCCCACCATTATGGAAACTGTTACTATTAGTGTTACACATTATGATTACATTTTGGTTAACAGGTTCAAATCGTAATCAACAGCTATTACGTTTCACTTCCATCATTACGATTGGTTTGATGAGTATAATACTTGTTCAAGTGTTTCCTTTCATTCGGCTTATTTTTAGCTTTATGACAGAAGTAGTCGCATTAGGGGTCGGTTATGTTATAAATCCATTTCTCATGGCAGCTGAATTGAAAGATACGGAAGGAGTTTGGGCAAGTAAAGGGCATCTCTTAAAACCTAAAATTGAAGACAATGGAGAAAAACTTCCTGATTTTGACCCCACACTCATAAATAGCATTACCATAATAGCATGTACAACTATCGCTACTTACGTCGTTTGGAAAATAGTAAAAAAACGAAAACATTTAAGTTTACCAAATATACCCACCTACGAATCTACTATTATTACTGATAAAGAAGGAATGAGCCAAAAACGTTTGAAACGAAATAAACCTCCACATAACGAAATTCGGAAGGAAATTTTTAAGCTAGAGAGTAAGTTAACCCCTCCTTTAAATAGAAAACGGGGAGAAACTGTTGAGACTTGGCTAGAAAGAATAAACGATGAAGAAGATGTAAATATTCAAAGTGATAGTATTATAAATGCTTATAATACTGTGCGTTATTCAAATGGTGCAAACACTGTACTTCTACACGAATTTAAGGAAGAGATTCATAAACTTTATGCATATCAAAAACATTTGAAGAAAAGAAAGAAATAAGACAACAAAAAGACTCCTATTTTCATAGGAGTCTTTTTGTTACGTTACTTTTTAAATTGAAGCGTTTTTCCCTGCTTCAATTTCTAATGACTCTTCATGCCACCAAAGAGTTTCTTCAGGGTCTTCTTTAGCAATTTGGTGTGCTTCTTTTTTCGATTCTACTGTAGGATATGAACCTTTTAGCGCACGTCCTGAAGTTGTTACGAATAGTACACTAAATACGACTAATCCTATAATACTTACACCTGTTAAATAAAATGCCGGTGCAAGCGGATTACCGGTTGCATGAACTAAGTATGAACATACAAGTGGTGTTGTACCACCGAATATCGATACAGAAATATTAAATGAGATCGAAAGTGCTCGATAACGTACATCGGTGAAAAAGAGTGATGGTAATAATGAAGGTAATGTTCCTTCATACACACTTAGGAAGAAACCTAATACGAAAATACCTGCAAATATAGCGGCAATATGTCCGTTACCTATTAGTAAAAATGCTGGAATTGCAAATACAGTTAAACCAAGTAAACCAATTTGCACGACGCGTTTATTACCAATTTTATCACTTAATTTACCGAAATAAAGTGCCAGTGGAATCATAAGTGCCATCGTAATAGAAATAATTAATAAGCCTGTTGTTTCTTCGACTTTAAGTACTTGAGTTAGATAAGAAGGAATATACGAAAGAATCATATAATTCGTAATATTAAAGAAGGCTACAATTACTGTGCTTAATAAGAAGTCTTTTTTGTGATATTTTAATATATCCATAAATGAAAATTGTTCGTTGTCTTCAGATTCCTCTTGTGCTTTTTCCATCTCTTCAAAGATGGGAGATTCATCTAAATGACGGCGTAAATATAAACCGACCAAACCAATTGGTGCAGCTATTAAGAAAGGAATACGCCAGCCCCAGCTGAGCATTTGCTCATCTGTTAACAATAACGTCAAAATGGTAACAATTACCGATGCAGCAATGTAACCTGAGAGTGTTCCAATTTCAAGACCACTACCGAGTATACCACGCTTTTTATCTGGAGAAGATTCTGCGATATAAACCATTGCACCTGAATATTCGCCGCCTGTAGAGAAGCCTTGAATCATTCGGGCAACTAAAAGTAGTATTGGTGCCCATACACCAATTTGTTCATAGGTTGGTAGTAATGCGATGAATAATGTAGAAAGTGCCATTAAAATAATAGTAGTACTTAACACGATTTTTCGGCCGTACTTATCTCCTATTCTACCAAAGAATACACCCCCGATTGGTCGAACGAGAAAGGCTGCTGCAAATGTACCGAATGTAAGTACAAGTTGCAATCCACTATTATCAACACCTGAGAAGAATAATTGACTTAAAATTACCGCTAAATACGCGTATAATCCGAAGTCAAACCACTCCATTGCATTCCCTATACCAGTAGCAACTACTGCTTTCCTGGCTTGTTTAGGATTGACAATATTAACGTCTTGAGGTTCAAAATTTAAATCATTATTTTGTTGCATATAATAAAACAGCTCCTTATTTAATTTAACTTCTTTAAGCACACCTTCTCTTATTGAATAAAATTAATTCGAAGCACTTAAGGAAAATCAACGTCTCCTTATCTGTTATTATTATTTCACATAATTAATTATTTGTCCAATTAAATGCTATTTTTATATAAAACTACACCCCATTTAACTTTTTGTAAAATGAGGTGTAGGCTATATAATATATACCTTTACACCACAAATGAACCTTTCATTTATTTATATTTATTACGTTTCTATCATCGCTTCCTCCAACCTATAAATTAGTAAGCTTCACTAACTATTTGCATATACAGCTTTATTT
>NZ_BOQB01000231.1 GCF_018332475.1 Bacillus sanguinis
GAATTTGTAGGGATTATGGGACCATCTGGTAGTGGGAAAACAACGTTATTAAATATGGTATCTACAATTGATTCTCCATCATCGGGAGAAATTTTAATTAATGGCACAAATCCTTTCCAATTATCATTAGAAGATTTAGCGTTATTCCGTAGGAAACAATTAGGATTTGTTTTTCAATCATTTAATCTTCTTAGCACACTTACTGTAAAAGAAAACATCGTATTGCCAATGACTTTAGATGGTGTTTCTGTGAAAGAAATGAACAAACGAGTGGAAGAAATTGCAGAGAAATTACATATTACGGATATATTGAGTAAAAGAACGTTTGAAATATCAGGAGGACAAGCGCAAAGAACAGCAATCGCTCGTGCAATTGTTCATAAACCGCAATTATTACTTGCAGATGAACCAACGGGGAATTTAGATTCTAAATCCTCAAATGATGTAATGGAGATGCTTGATACTCTTAATAAAGAAGAAAAAGCAACGATGATGTTAGTTACACATGATCCGTATGCTGCGAGTTTTTGCAGTAGAGTAATATTTATTAAAGATGGTCAACTATATAACGAAATTTATTGTGGTGAAAGCAGACAAACCTTTTATCAAAAGATTATGGATGTCCTTTCTTTGTTAGGAGGGAAAAGGCATGACTTTTCGTCAGTTCGCATTTAATAATATTTTTCGTAATAAGCGTACATACGCTGCCCATTTTTTAAGTAGTACATTTTCTATTATGGTTTTCTTTACATATGCTCTTTTATTATTTCATCCTGATTTACAAGGGGAATTAAAATCAACAAGTGCAACAATGAGTGCATATGGTACGATGGGATTTACAATTTCGCAAGGTTTGATTTTTGTATTTTCATTTTTCTTTATTCTATATTCAGTTAGTTCATTTTTAAAAACTCGTAAGAAAGAATTTGGCATATTAATGATGCAAGGTATGTCAATGAGACAGTTTAAGAAATTATTATTAATTGAAAATATGTTGATTGGACTTGGTTCAATTTGTATAGGGATTTTCATTGGACTCATATTTTCTAAACTAGTCTTATTGATAAGCGCAAGTGTATTAATGATTAATAATGGTTTGCCTTTTTATACACCAGTGAAGGCTGTATTATTAACAGTTATCACTTTTCTTTTCTTATTTTTCATTGTTTCACTATTTACATTTAAAATGGTAAAAATAACGGAACTTGTGGAACTTATTCGAGCAGAGGAAAAACCAAAACCTGAACCGAAATCTTCAATTTTATTATCACTGCTTTCTTTAATTAGTATAGGATATGGATATTTCTCAGTATTTCGCTTTATTTCAAGTTCCAGTTTTACTACGCTCGGAATGGGTGTCCTACTAGTAATTATAGGAACGTACTTTTTATATACACAGTGTAGCGTTTATATATTACATCTTGCTAAAAGGAGAGAATCTTTCTTTTTAAAAAGAACAAATATATTAACGTTTTCTGAATTAATTTACCGTATGAAAGATAATGCAACGATGTTTTTTATTGTATCTATTATTTCAGCAGTTGCATTTACAGCTATTGGTACAACAGCTGCTATTGGTAATAGAAATTTAGTGTGGATGACAAACCCATATACATTTCTGTATGAAAGCTCTGAAAACAACAAATTGGTAGATAAACATCTCTCTATTATAAAAAAACACCTCTTGGATGCAAATATTCCGTATCGAATGGCTACATCTTCAAGTAAATTTACAGAAAGTAACGTAAATGTATTGAAATTAAGTGAATATAACGAACTTACGAGAGCACTCGGGTACCAACATGAAACGATTGAAAAAGAAGATGAAATTTTACTAATTCCTGGGAGGGTGTCACAAAAGCAAGAATTTAAAAATGGTGACTATAAAAAAAATATTGAAGTCATTCAAGGAGATTGGACAAAGACATTTCGTGTGAAGAAAACTGTAGAGAATTTAGTTTTACCACATGATTCTAGTAGTATTTATATTGCTGTTCAAGATCATGTGTATAATGAAATTCCTCTGACGAGTAATCCAGAGGATAAAGATATTCAATATCGTACTTACGGATTTGTTGTAGATGATTGGATAAGAACGAAAGAGATTTCAAATCAATTAAAGAGTATATTCGATAAAGATCTTAGGGACAGTGATTTCTACTTTGTAGCTTTAACATTAAACTTGTTGGAGGCAAAGCAAAAGAATGGTTTATTACTTATGGCAAGTGTTTTAGTCGGAATCGTTTTCTTTACATTTGCTGCTAGTTTTATTTATTTCCGATTATACACTGATTTGGACCGTGATCAACAACAATATAAAATGATTTCGAAAATGGGATTAAGCAAACAAGAATTAAAAAAAGTTGTAACGAGACAGTTATTATTAATGTTCTTCTTACCGATTGCTGTTGCGGTGATTCATACTGTAGTAGCGTATACGGCACTGCAACAATTAGTTAGTTTTTCTATTTTAAATAGCTCGATTGTTATTTTAATTTCATTTATATGTATACAAGTTTTATATTTCTTTATTACTCGTTGGCGTTACCTACAAAAGCTTTATAAGACTATGGAGCAATAAGGGATATCATCTAATAAAATTACAGAAAAGCATGTAAAAAATGATATGAATTATGAAAGGAACCGTGATGAAAAGAACTTTAACTATTTTTATGTTAACTATAATACTTTTAATAAGCTTTAGTGCATGCTCTAAAAAGGATAACTCATTTCCTGCAAACGGTGTATTAATTATTGGAGAGGAAAATAATATTTCACCAATTATTAATCGTTATCAGGAAATTACGAAAGAAAATGAAGTGTTTTCTGTGAAAAAAGGTGAAGTTGGAAATGGACATGTATTAATTTTAAATGAATCTACAGCACTAGCACTGATTAAAGAAAAAGTTTTTCGTAAACGAGATAATGGCTCCATTTCTATTTTAGATACGTTACCAAAATTCCCAAAAGAAGGATCCCTACTGTTTACAAATGAAGACGAAAAGACTATGAAAAGTATTAAAATAGAAGGAAACGAGATTCCTGTTACATACGATAGTGACACTTGGATAGGTAACACTCGTAAATATCCAACGCAATCGTATGTGATTGTAGCAAAAAATAGCGTATATAAGGAAATAAAAGCAAATGAAACGAAAATGCACCTTCTTCAATTAAAGAAATCTCTAGGTGATGAAAGACCTAAAATGTCGACAGATAATACAATGGTTAATGAAAATGTCAAAGTAAAAAAGCTAATTAAAGGTTTGGAAGGAGAAGTATTTTTTCAATTTGTAACGATTGGACAAAAATTTTAAAAAGAGTTCGAGGTTGATAGAAACTTTATCAAGCTCGAACTCTTTTTAGTTTATAGGCCATTCATATAACATAGATTACATTACTTCATTTAATCGAGTCTCGTTTGTTTCTTCGATCACATTTGGATTTTGAACCGAATTATTTTGAGATTCTTTCTCTTTACGGAATTTTTGAAGCATTTCAAGTATCATCCATAAAGGAACACCTTTATCTTTTAGCATCTTCCATAAATCTAATTCGTTAAATTTATGCTCTGGCTGTTTCATTTCTTTTTCGGATGAACGAATATCGAACTTGATAGGATCATTTACTTTCTTACTTTCAAGTTTAGTAGAAGAGATAGTATTATGCTCAAGATTAGATGGAGTTATTTTAGTAGGTTGAGACATTGTATGAATATTTGATCCGATTTGCATGATTTTTCCTCCTTATGAAGCAATGAGATTAGTTTTCTTATGGTTTTTAAATCTTTTTAACATGAGGAAACTATATCTAATTATAAATTCGAATAAACAGATTTACAAGTTGTATTGTAAAAAGTAAATATTTATCAACATTTGTATATGTTTTCTATATATACAACGTATATAAAATACTTTACATTATGTTTAAGTTATTAAAGCATGCTGTAAATTAAAAAATGTAAACGTTTTATTAGGGGGAGGAAGTATGGGGAAGTTATTTTTAAAAATATGTTTTTTTGCATTGATGACTGTATGTTCATTCGCCACGAAAGTAATATACGCTGAAGAGAGTCAACAAAATAATTATCCGATCATTTTAGTAAACGGGTTTGCCGGATGGGGTAGAGAGGAAATGCTAGGGGTTAAATATTGGGGTGGTGTTCATGATATACAGGAAGATTTGAAACGCAATGGTTATACAGTTCATACCGCAGCCGTTGGGCCAGTTTCTAGTAACTGGGATCGTGCATGTGAATTATATGCCCAAATTAACGGTGGAACAGTAGACTACGGTACCGCACATGCTGAGAAACATGGACATAATCGTTTTGGAAGAACTTATAGTGGTTTCACGCCGAGTTGGAGTGAAACAAATAAAGTACATTTAGTTGGACATAGCATGGGTGGACAAACAATTAGAACATTGGTACAGCTATTAAAAGAAGGCAGTTTTGAAGAAAAAAATTATGTGAAAAATCACCCAAACACCAAAATATCACCACTATTTGAGGGCGAGAAATCATATGTTTATAGTGTTACAACATTAGCAACCCCTCACAACGGTACAACACTTGCGGATGGTAGTCTTCTACTACCGTTCGTTAAAGATTTACTCATTACAGCTGCAAGTTTAGGAGGAAACAGTAATTTATCATTATATGATTTCAAATTGGATCAATGGGGGTTAAAGAAGAATGCTGGAGAGTCCTCTTTACAATATACTGATCGTATTTTAAATAGTTCAATTTGGAAAAATACAAAAGATATAAGTCAATGGGATTTAAGTACTGATGGTGCAAAGGAGTTAAATACTTGGGTAAAGACGCAACCGAATGTGTATTACTTATCCTATAGTGGACATGCATCACAAGCGGCACCTATAACAGGTTTACATTTGCCTCATATAACGATGAATAAAGTGTTAATGGGGAATGCATTTTTCTTAGGCTCTTATGCGAGATATGAAGACAATCGTCCATTCATTGATACTTCTTGGTGGCAAAATGACGGTGTAGTAAATACAAATTCTATGATTGCACCTTCTACTAATACTGATGTAAATAATTATGAGCCTTTACAGGTTGGAAAATGGAATCATATCGAAATGAAATCAAATTGGGATCATCTCGACATGGTAGGACTTAGTGTTTCAGACACGTTAGGTTTTTCTAGCATTCAAGAGTTTTATAGAGCAATTGCTGAAAAGCTATCACGTTTACCGAAATAGGTAATAATAAAGCGCTCTCGATGGAATTCGAGGGCGCTTTATATTATATTGAAAGAGGGATTTGGTAGAAAAATATGGGGGGGATATTATGAAAATTAAAGTTGTACTATCAGGATATGGAACAGTAGGAAGAGAGTTTATAAAATTATTACATGAAAAATATTCATATATATATGAAACATATGGTATAGGATTAGTTGTAAGTGGCGTATTAGGTAGAAATGTTGCAATACACAATGAGGATGGGTTATCTATTCAGAACTTATTAACGTATGGTAGCAGTAGCGCTGCAATTGAAAAGTATATAGAATATCATCCGGAGGAACGTGCAACAGATAACATAAGTGGTACAGTGCTGGTAGAATCAACAGTTACAAACCTTAAAGATGGAAATCCAGGGAAACAATATATAAAACAAGCGATTGAGAAAAAAATGGATATAGTAGCAATTTCAAAAGGTGCGCTTGTTACAAACTGGAGAGAAATAAATGAAGCAGCAAGAATCGCAAATGTACGAATTCGATACAGTGGTGCAACTGCTGCGGCATTACCAACACTTGATATTGGTCAATTTAGTTTAGCTGGTTGCCATATTGAAAAAATAGAAGGAATATTAAACGGAACAACAAATTATATTCTTTCGAAAATGAATGAGGAAGATATTACATTTGAAGAAGCACTGAAAGAAGCGCAAAGTAGGGGAATTGCTGAAACAAACCCAATATTAGATGTAAGTGGTTCTGATAGTGCGTGTAAATTGTTACTTTTGACAAACAGTTTAATGGGAACAGAGAATACGCTTACAGATATACATATTAAAGGAATCGAACATGTTACAAAACAACAAATTCAAAATGCGAAGGAACAAAATAAAATTATTAAATTGATAGCATCAGCCTATAAAGATAATGAAGGTAATGTGAATCTAAATGTTGAACCGTACGAATTACATAAAAATCATCCGCTAGCAAAAGTAAATGGGACAGAAAAAGGGATTACGTTCTTTACAGATACGATGGGCCAAGTTACTACAATTGGTGGTGCATCAAATCCACGTGGAGCCGCAGCAGCAGCTTTAAAAGATATAATTAACTTATATCGTAAAGATTTGTCACGTATTAACGGGTAGTAAAATTATCAATTAATTAAAGTGGTATTTTATAAGACCGTACCGCCCTTTATAAAAAATACATATGTAGTGGACCTTTTGATAATGAAATAAATATGCAAAAATGATTGCAGGGGGTAAGGAATTGTTTAAAGATTTTAAAGTTGTGAAAGAGCGTCCCGTTTATATTCAATTGAAAGATTATGTGAAAAAGATGATTATGAAAGGACATTTGCTCGGGGATCAAAAAATCCCTTCAACAAGGGAACTAAGTGAATTACTAAGTTTGAGCAGAAATACTGTACTCGCTGCATATGCAGATTTGGAGCAAGAAGGGCTCATTTATGCAGTTAAAGGAAAAGGAAATTTTGTTGCGAAGGTTGATATTTCAAACACTTCGTCTGTTGAAATAGATTGGAAAAATAAACTTAATACAGTTACCTTATTAGCGGATGAATTAGATTTAATGAAACATGGTGTCCGCTGGGAAAAAGGAATGATAGTTTTTAATAGTATTGCTCCGGACGAAAAGCTATTTGATGTGGAAAATTTCAAAAGAGCTTTTCTTACTCGTATGTCCATTGAAGGAGATGTCGTATTAAATTATGGCTATGCAAAAGGTTATAGACCGTTAATGAACTATCTACTTCATTATATGGAAATGAAAGGTGTAGATATTTCAAATAAAGATATATTAATTACAAATGGATTTACAGAAGGATTAGACATTGTACTATCTTCGCTATCGAAAAAATCAGGGCGGGTTATTTGTGAGAATCCGACACATCATGCTGCTTTGAAGTTGTTCCGCTTACATGGACTTGAAGTTCATGGAATTACTATGAATGAAGATGGTATTGATACGAGCGAAGTTGAAAAAAGCTTGCGTGAAAAAGAGTTTGATTTTGCATATTTAATTCCTTCCTATCATAATCCAACCGGTATTGTTACGAGTTCAGAGAAAAGAACAGAACTGATGAACTTATTTTCAAAATATAAAATTCCTATTATAGAAGATGGATTTAATGAAGAACTACGTTATTCAGGTTCACATTTAGCGCCATTATTAACTTTTGCTGGCGCTGGTAATAATGTGATTTATATTAGTAGCTTTTCGAAAGTACTTTTCCCTGGTTTACGTGTAGGATGGATCATCGCAGATAAAGAGCTAATCCATCATTTAGAAAGTGTAAAAAGAGCAAGAACAATACACACATCAACGCTAGATCAAGCGGTTTTATTTCAATATTTACATGAAGGATATTTTGAAAAATATTTAAAAAAGGCAAGGTCTGTTTATAAGAAAAAATATGAGTTAGCTGTTGGAGCGTGTAATGAGTACATTCCGTTTCAAAGAATGACCGGTGACGGTGGACTTCATTTATTTATAGAGTTAGAAGAAAAAATTCATGCTCGTACGCTTTTACAAAAGTGTTATGAGCAAGGGGTTACATTTTCTCCTGGAGATGTGTTTTATTCTGATGGAGGAGGAGCGAACACGTTTCGATTAGGGTTTTCACGTCTGAAAGAAGAAGAAATAGTTCGTGGAATTAAAATAATTGGTGATACAATAAAAAA
>NZ_BOQB01000232.1 GCF_018332475.1 Bacillus sanguinis
ATTTTTCTACAATAAAAAATCGTTACAGAAAAGTTACAAATCGATTTAGATAAAAAAAGATTGGCAGAAGCCAATCTTTTTTTTATTATTCGTTTCGAACTGGTTTTGGTGTTACACCTAGATGTTGATTCAACTTATTCGAAATATCTTTCACATTTTTTTCATTTGGGATGTAATAATAAATACCGCCGATACGCTTATCTGTACCTTCGATTTGCATTTTTTCCATTTCCAAGTTAGATCCTGCCATATTTTTTGTAATGGCAAGCATATCATCGAAAGTTAAGTTCGTTTTCATATTTTTATCAACCGCATCAAGTAAAGAGCCCATTTTGCTAATAGATTGAACAGACATCGCTTTTTTAGCAATTGCTTCTATTACAAGTTGTTGTCTTTGTCCTCGCATTGCGTCACTATCAATTTTACGCGTTCTTGCAAGTGCAAGTGCTTGTTCTCCATTTAAATGTTGGAAGCCTTTTTCTAAATGAATCATACCCGCTTGGTCTTTACTATCTTGCTCTGTGAAAGTAACAGGTACATCAATATCAATACCACCAAGTGAATCGACAATTTGTACGAATGATTCAAAGTTAAACTTCACATAATAATCAACAGGAACATTTAAAAATCTTTCCACTGTATCTCGTGTACTTTCAACACCACCAAATACGTGTGCGTGTGTAATTTTATCTAATTTCTTTCTAGATGGAATGTAAACACGTGAATCACGTGGAATACTAACTAATTTAACCGATTTATCATCTTTATTAATTGTTGCTAATAAAAGTGCGTCTGTGCGAACAGCTTCACCATATTGGCTTTTTCGCATTTCGCTGCCGTCTACACCCATAATTAAAATAGAGATGTTATCCTTTAAAGGCTCAACTTCTTTATCACGTTTTGATGATTTATCAATTTGTGCATACGCATCACTTACAACAGCTTTTGCTTTATTATATATTAATGATCCATATCCTACTCCTCCAAAAATAAGTAGGAAAAATGGAATTAAAATGAACCATTTTATTGACTTTCTTTTAGAACGTTTTTTATTGCTTCTCGTATTTTGTTCTAATTCAGAGCTCATCTTCATTCGCCTCTCTTTCTCTTTCCCTAGTATAATGTATGTCTATCAATCTTCATATTGAATTTCCTTTCAAACACCTTACATTTTTGTAAGGTTACATGATAAATCCAATATGTATTCCATTTCACATTATACTCTCGTGCTTATTTTTGGCAAGTCACTATTTTTTAACTTCAAAAATTTAACACTTCGTAACATCCTAAATTACAGATTTATAAATCCATTCATTTCGACTCCTTCAATTTCCACCTGAAAAATTAGTAATGCAACAATACATCTCATATTATTTTTTCTCAAGCGGTGTATACATTGTTTTCTTCCCATGATTATTAATGAAAGCTGATTTTGCTTTTATTTTCGTCTTTTCTATTTCTATATCTTCATTTGAAAAATTCACAATAATTTCAATATCTTTTCCATACGAAGCAGATTGCACTAACTTATCTTCTGACAAATATGCGAAGTTCGTCATTTCTTCTTTTACTGCCTTTTCATGAACTTCATTCCAAACTTTCAGATGCTGTGTAATTTCTTGTTTATGCTTATTCCACTCTACTTCATCTAAATGGTACAACGGAGGGACGTTATACAATAATTCGTATAACATACGGTTTCCAACCTCATCTTTTATTTTCAAACTTCCCCATTCCCAGTGATGCGTTGTAATTACAGAATCATTGTATACTAATTTATATAATGGTACTGAATATATAGGATTTAAATATACTTGTTTATACTCTTCTTTTAACGGTACTTGTTTCGCATATTTTTCTGGAACATTTTGATTCGGCGACCAATATCCACCCACATAATACGGACTTGTTTTGTTTTTCCTCATATCTTCATCATCCCATTTAATAACTGGCGTTTCAATGCCGTGAGCAAATGCAATCGTGCTACTTGCAAAATCATTTCCGCCTTCAGAGCCAACTACCATACCTTTTTCTTGCGCAATATAATCCATTCGTTGTAATCTTGCTTTTACATCTTGTTCTTGTGTTGTTATATGTTTAGCTGAATAATCATCGTAAATTTCACCTGTTGCATCACAATCAATAAACCATGAATTATATTTAGGTCCATTTTGTAATATATCGTTCATTCTCTCTTTTACACTAGGAAGAGATAAAGTTGGATTTAATTTTCTCCCTCTACCTAGAAAACCTTGCACCTTTTCTCCATTTTTCTTCGTCACAGTTGCCTCTTCATATAACGATGGATCATGAAAAGAAGCTGTATTCCAATTTTTATCAGCCTTTTCGTGAATAGAATGGTACGAATCATACGGACCAACTAAATATCCCATTTTCTTTGCTTCTGTCACGAAATCAGGCTGCATATAGCCTTGTTCCCAGTTCGGCAAACCAATCCACGCCTTGTCTATTCCAGCCGCTTTCATTTCCTTTATAATATCCGTTCCATCTGCCTTCCCCCATTTACTTACATCTTCAACCGCATCACCGAGCGTCAACTTTAATACATGCTTATTTAAGTCATATAACTCCATCTTCGATAAATGATCTACACCTTCATTTAATAACTCACTAGCCTTCTGATCAACTTTTAGAAAAATGTCCTCTTTATACAATTCCTTCATTGATAATACTTCATTTACATAACGCAAAATAACATTTTTTTGGTACTGATCAACATAATCTTGTTTACTTACTTGCTCAAATACATTCAGCTCCCCAGGCTCTGAACTATTCTTTTGAATAAGCTCTTTTATATGACTGAACACAGGACTATTTATTTGTTCTCTTAACTTTGGCCAATTTATGTTACTGTCAGACAAACCATTTTGATTCCAAAAATAAAAATGAGCCGCACCATAAAGTTTTTCAATCTCTTTATTTTTTCTAGCCTTTTCTTGTAATGTTTTAAATTCACCTTTTCCAGCAATATTATCCTTATACAGTTTAGCAATACTGACTGCATCATTATTTGTCACATATAATTGAAATCCATATGTTTTCTTTTTATTTATACTGGGGAATTCATGTATAAACTCAAATCCTATTTTCGGATCCGAATGAAATCTCAATTCATTATTAAACATATTGTTCGCAATATATACAATGGAATATTTCGAACCATTTAACGCAAAAAACTTCATAGAAAATGATTCAGCAAATGAATATGTATCATCCTTTAAAAACTTCTTCCAATTTTCATCATTACTCGGAATTTGCTTTCCTTCCCATAACGGAAGTGTATAATTTTCAGCTTGTACTTTCGGCCACGTAAAGCTTTCTGCACCAGTCGATTCCACTTCAATATTCAAATGATCTTTTTTCTTCTCTAGATTTACTTTTACTTTTTGATCTGGATATTCCCAAGATGTACGATCCTTTTCTTTTTTTACATTCAACACCTTCATTTTCGGTAAGGGCTGTGACGCCAGTTCCTTTACACCATCATGTTCTACAGTTAACGTGAACGTCTCTGGATTTACATCGTAAGTAAACTCTTTATACGTCGCTTTCTTTATTTTAGACTCTTGAACAGTACTGCTACCTTTTACATCACACCCGACTAAAGTCGAAAATGACATCGTTGTAAGAAGACATATTGCTATCATTTTTTTCATCTTCTGCACCTCCACCACTGAATATACAGGGGCTTTGTTACAGGAATGTGGCAAAAAAATAGAACTAGCATAACGCTAGCTCTATTTTGAGTATTAAAAATAAGTGTATATGGACAACTATAATCTGATTAGAATATATGTAGTACACTAACCATGGTTTTTCATCCAAACTAAAGATGAAAGCAAATCATTCAAAGTTTTAACATGCATTTCTTAACTAAAAAAATAAGTGTATATAATATATCCTAAAACTAGTACTAAAATTACTAGCGCTGTACTTTTCCAATTCATACCACCCGTCATATCAACTGGACTACCTGTTTCAGCTCTGTTTAATCCATCCTTTAAAGAACCGGTAGGATTATTTTTCAATTCACTTTGCCTTATACGTTCTCTTTTTTCTTCTGGTGACTCTTTCTTCATACGATCACCTCCAAATGGATACACCCTTTACTAAATTATACATTATTACTTTTCTTTTATATGCCAACTGAAAAGATATTTACAACAAAAAAAGCTAGCGATGCTAGCTTTTTTATAGTTCTATATGTTCTTCTTTATTTACAGTAATCCCTCTATGATCGATTTCTAGCTCACACACTTTCATAGACGTAAATACTCTCGCTAATTGCTCAGCAATTTCTTGCCGCTTTTCATACGGTGTTAATATAAAAATAGATGGGCCTGCCCCGCTAAGCGCTGTGCCGTATGCTCCAAATTCTTTTGCACATTTACGAATAGATGGTAATAACGGGACCAGTTCTAAACGAAATGGCTCGTGAAAATGATCTCTTTCCATCATTTCACCTACAACTTCCCACTTCTTTTGACAAAACGCAGCTACTAATACATTACTTATCGCACTAGCCTTAACCGCTTCATGAAACGGAAACATAGCTGGTAATACAGATCGGCTTTCATCTGTATTTAACTCTTCATTCGGAATAAGAGAAATTACACCTAATTCCTTACTTTCAATTCTTACAACCGAAACATTCTTTCCATCAAGTGCTCCGATTACAGTTCCTCCTAAAATAGAAGCAGCAACATTATCCGGATGTCCTTCAAAATTTGTAGCAATTTGAACTTTTTGATCAGTCGTTAAGTTCAAATTGCCAAGTTGATTTGCAAGCTCTATTCCTGCTACAATCGCTGATGCGCTACTTCCTAGCCCTCTTGTTAGCGGAATATTACTAGTAACTTCTATTATATGGGGCGATAAAGACGGACATACTTTACATGCCGTGCTGACGATTAAATTTTTATCGTCTGTCGGAATTGATTCTTCAAAGGAATGGATTACTTGCCATTTATCAGCTTCCTCTTTTACTACTACATGTAAATACAAAGACAAAGCTATTCCTACTGAATCAAATCCAGGTCCAACATTCGCTGTACTAGCAGGAACACGAATACTTAATGGTATCACGACATAATCACCCCTTTAATATGCTCTTTAATTTGTTCTATATTATTTGAAATATTCGCAATATCTAATGTATTAGAAGAAATTGCGATATCAGGATCTTTCAAGCCATTTCCAGTTAAAACTGCAACAACTGTTTCTCCTTTTTTGATTTTTCCAGATTGAACATGTTTCATTACGCCGGCTAATGAAGCATTTGATCCTGGCTCAGCAAAAACCCCTTCCGATTTTGCTAATAATCTATACGCATGTAAAATCTCTTCGTCTGATACCATATCTATTTCACCGTGAGACTGCTCTGCAGCCTCTACCGCATATGACCAACTTGCTGGGTTACCGATGCGAATCGCTGTTGCAATTGTTTCAGGTTCTTCAATTACATGCCCTTTTACAATAGCAGCTGCTCCTTCCGCTTCAAACCCGTGAATTCTTGGCTTCTTATAGCCTTTTTCTTTCTCATATTCACAGAAACCTTTCCAGTACGCTGTAATATTTCCAGCATTCCCAACAGGTATCGCTAAAACATCTGGTGCACTTTGCAACTGGTCACAAATTTCAAATGCTGCTGTTTTTTGCCCTTCAATTCGATAAGGATTCACTGAGTTCACTAATGTAATTGGCTCTTCCGCAGCAATATTCCTTACAGCCTTAAGTGCATCATCAAAATTTCCTTCTATTGAAATGATTTCAGCTCCGTAAGCAACTGCTTGCGCTAATTTTCCATGTGCAATCTTTCCTTCAGGGATTACGATTATACATTTCATTCCAAGGCGTGCCGCGTATGCTGCGGCCGATGCTGATGTATTACCTGTTGATGCACAAATAATTGCCTCCGAACCTTCTTCTTTCGCCTTCGCAACAGCCATTACCATACCACGATCTTTAAAAGAACCTGTCGGATTCGCTCCTTCGTACTTACCGTATAACTGAATTCCTAATTGTTTTGATATATTTAATAACGGGATAAGAGGTGTATTTCCTTCCATTAAGCTCACATCAGGTGTATTTTCATTCACTGGTAAATAAGAAGCATACTGTTTTAATAATCCTTTATACATATTGTTTTTCCTCCTCGATAATGTAATAACTGTTTATTTCACTTGCGACATCTTCTATCGCTCCTAGCACTCGTTCGAACTGATACTTTGAAGTTTGATGTGTCACAACAACGACTTCTGCAAGTTCACGATTTAAAGGTAATTGAATAACTTCTTTTAAACTTACAGAATAATTAACGAAACATTCTGTTATTTTTTGCAACATCCCAGGTTCATCTCGTAATGAAATACGTAAGAAATATTTCGAAACGACTTCTTCATCTCCCTGTAATTCATATGGTTCTGGTTCTTTTAACGCACTTTTATTTTTCGGAAATTGATTCATATTTTTAACAATTGAAATAATATCACTTACTACAGCAGAACCAGTCGGTAACTTCCCAGCTCCAGGTCCGTAAAACATTACTTCTCCTACCGCTTGACCGTGAACATATACTGCATTAAATTCATTATTTACATTTGATAATGGATGATGACTTGGTAAAAGTGTCGGTTCTACACTTAAATGAATGGCTGATCCTTGTTTCTCTGCTTTCCCGATTAATTTCATAGTAAATCCTAACTTGTCAGCCATTTGTAAATCTTCTTTTTCGACCTTTCGAATTCCTCTTACTTGTACATCATCTAAAGAAACATTCATCGAAAAACCTAAGTTTGCAAGAATGGCTACCTTTCTCGCCGCATCTAGCCCATCTACATCCGCTGTTGGATCTGATTCTGCGAAACCTAATTTTTGTGCTTCCTGTAATGCCTCTTCATACGACCATCCTTTTTGACTCATCTTTGTTAACATGTAATTTGTTGTACCATTTACGATTCCCATTATTTTTTCAATTTGATCTGATGCTAACCCATCTGTTAATCCTCTTAACACTGGAATACCACCAGCTACACTTGCCTCATAACATAGATCACAATCATTTTCATTCGCTAATTGGAGAAGCTCCGCACCGTATACAGCCATTAAATCTTTATTTGCTGTTACGACATGTTTTTTATTTCGTAAAGCCTTAACAATATGCTGCTTCGCTTCTTCAATTCCGCCCATTACCTCTACTACAATATCAATATTTGAATCATTTAGAACTTCATCGACATGACTTGTTACTACAATTCCATCAATACAAACATCACGTTCTTTTTCTAAATCACGTACAACGACTGTCTTCACTTTCACGTCATACCCTGTATCAAGTGCAATTTTTTTGTAATGTTCTTTCAAAATATGGACAACACCACTTCCGACCGTACCTAATCCTAACACCCCAACATGAATAATATTATTCATCTTCTAATCTCCTCCTACAATTTTATTTTTTATCTTTATCAATCACCTTGCTCTGCTTTTTAATCATGCAGGTGGTGGTTATTTCCGTACGTACAAATCGTTTCATGTTACTGCACCTCCTTTCAAAGTAATAAAAAAACACACCCATCCCTAGGAAAGGGACGAATGTGTTTTCGTGGTTCCACCCTTGTTCCAACCTAGGCATATTTCTCCCTAGATTGCTCAAGTTCAGATAACGGCTGATTCCGTCAATAATTACTAGATTACTCGTTCACTATTGAAGTTCAAAGGTGGTAAAATCATTCCTCGTGTTAGGAAGCTCACACCCTTGGCTCCCCTCTCTGTAAACCGTAAAAATGATTTCATGTCCTTATCGTTACTTTTCGTTCATGTTTATTTGTTAACTCATTATACTCGCATAAAAAACAAAATCAATACTATTTTTTAATTATTTTTAATTTTCAATCTCAAAAACTATAAAAAAACACACCCATCCCTAGGAAAGGGACGAATGTGTTTTCGTGGTTCCACCCTTGTTCCAACCTAGGCGTATTTCTCCCTAGATTGCTCAAGTTCAGATAACGGCTGATTCCGTCAATAATTACTAGATTACTCGTTCACTATTGAAGTTCAAAGGTGGTAAAACCATTTCTCGTGTTAGGAAGCTCACACCCTTGACTTCCCTCTCTGTAAACCGTAAAAATGATTTCGTGTCCTTATCGTTACTTTTTCGTTCATGTCTATTT